>JASFIT010000001.1:0-41019 GCA_050122535.1 Desulfobacteraceae bacterium
AAGTTCTTCATTGTATTCATCATCCACTTTCTTCGGACACTTTTCGAAACAGGTGCCGCAAGCGATGCATTTATCCATATCCACGTAGCGGGGATGCTTGAGGATTTCCACATCAAAATTGCCCTCTTCTCCATTGATCCCCACGATCTCCGAAAGGGTCATCAACTCTATGTTAAGATGCCGGCCGACCTCGACCAGTTTGGGAGAGATAATTCACATGGCACAGTCATTGGTGGGGAATGTCTTGTCCAGCTGTGACATCATGCCACCAATGGAGGGAGATCTCTCCACCAGGTAGACGAAGTATCCTGAATTGGCCAGGTCCAAGGCTGCCTGCATCCCGGCGATGCCTCCACCCACGACCATTACGGAGCCGGATAACATTTGATTATCAACCATTATTGAATCTCTTCCTTGCTTCTTTAAACGTCAGTTGTCAGTGGTCAGTTGCATTCATCTTCGGCGACGGAACACCCAACGGACGGTGACTATGTGTTTGCAAAAAAGTCTTCCAAATTCCCCACGGGTAATTGATGCTCCTCAAATCCCAAGGATTCTTTGTCCATACCCATGGACAGCCCCAGGAGCTGTGGGTAGAGAATTGCGGGAAGAAGACTGTTAGTACCACGCGAGGAATGAATCATCTTCTGCACCGTATCGAACTGGAGCTGACAGTATGTGCAGGCAGTACACAGATAATCAGCGCCTGACTCCTTTCCTGCCACCAGTTTCTTCTGAGTCAGATCCATGGATAGATCATCGTTGATGCCCCACAGGGGCGCACCACAACATTCCAGCTTCATGGGCCAGTCCACGCTCTTAGCACCCGTGACTTCAACAAGCTGTTCAAAGATGGACGGGGCCACCGGGTCGTCCAATTGAACGATCTCACTTGGCCGCAATGCGTGACAGCCGTATTGGGCGGCGATTCCAATTCCGTTAAAGGGCCTCTTAACCCTTTCTTTTATCGCCTCCATACCCACATCGTGGAACAGGACTGAAAGGAGATGCTTCACCTCCAGGTCTCCTTTGTAGTGCAGCCCTTCCTTATCCAGCGCCCTGTTGATTTCCTCCCGCCAGTCGCCATCTCCCCTCATCAGATGGTCTGCCTTCTTTAGGCTCCCATAGCAACACTTACAGAGGCTAACCACGTCCAGATTTTCTTTTTCAGCGAGCGCCAGATTCCTGGCTGAGGCAAGAAGAAAAGATCTGAAATCAATGTTTCTTACAGGGTATCCACAGCAATTAAAGGCCTTTATTTCCACCAATCCCACGCCCAATTCACCTAATACGGCCCTGGCAGAGCTCTCGTATTGGGTAAGACGGGCTGGAATGTTGCAACCGAGAAATAGGGCAAATTTCATGATCTTCATCCTAATGCCTGATCGTGGCTCTCTTTTGCGAGTGCAACCGCTTCATTCTTGAGCTCATAGAGAACATCAGTGATAGTCACCCCCTGCGGACACTGCTCTTGACACTGATAACACGTGAGACAATCCCACAACATCCTTGAGCCAAGGGCAAAGTTCTTCAACCCCAAGCCACAGGAGTGCATGATCTGGTGAGGAAGAAGCCCCAAAACCTTTTCCGGGTTTTCATAATTTGCTACAACCGGGCATACGGTGGTGCACGTCTCGCAGCCAAAACAGACGGAGAATGTCTTTGCCTGGGTCGAAAGATTCAGGCCATTTCTGAAAACTTTGTCTGTAGGGGTTAACGGGAGGACCTCATCCTCCTTCATGCTGAAATCACATACAGCCTCAATCGCCTCTCTAGCCAGATTTAAGGCTTGGCCGTATTCCGCCCCAGTGACATCGGCTTTCATGAGCCCACGGTAGAAAGAGAGAGGGCTCAGGGAGAGCAACTCCGGGTACCCCTTTTGAAGCAGAGACTCCCTCACATTGAACCAGAGATCCTGTAGGTTAATCCCCACAGGACAGAGTACTGTGCAACGTTTGCAGTTGGTACAGAGATAAACCCCTTCCAGGATGTGTCTGAGTTCCCCCTCACTGAGTGCCTTGCCCGCAGCAAGGGCTTTTACTGAAATGAGCTTTTCTGATGGCAGGATGTTGAGATTGGGCATGGTTTCAAAAAACACGCCTGCCGAGCAATTCAGGGTACATGTGCAGCAGTGGGTGCAGGCATCCAATTCCATGACCTGCCTGGTGGCAATATTGGCAGGATCAGATCCAGATTTGTCCATCACCGAATTGGCCAAAAGGCTCAGAGGACTCGCTAAAATGTGAAACATCTTGCTAAAGGGAAGATAGGCAAGACCTAACCAGCATGCCAAGAAATGGATATACCAGAGTATGATGGGTATCTTGGCCCGATCCAAGGCCAGAGCAACAGGCGTGATGATCTTTGCCGTACCGTAACCCAAGAAGGCCCATTGGGGTCTGGAGTGGCAGGCCGCACAACTCGTTTCGTGGGCCTCCTTGCCCAGTTCAAGGGTCTCTGCATCAAAGGGCCCCTTAACCTCTGGTGAAACCACGCCAAATTTCTCTACCCAGTAAGCTTCCAGGGCCTTAAGCCACTGCTCGCTGTCATCGTCCGCATAATCCTCAACCATCTCCTGGTATCGGGCATGGGATACGATCTTTGCGCCTTCAAGGAGGAACCCCGAGATCATAATGACAGCCAGGATAATGAGGGCGTAACGGTCCATGAAATTGGTTGAAAGCCGCGGTACCTTTAAAATATGACGCCTGTAGACGGCTATGGCTATTCCCACGATTACCAAGGCCCCAAATAGATCCCTCAAAAAGAGGAATGGATTGATTGTGGCAGAATAATCTGGGAATAATGGGGATGTTATGAACTTATCCAGCGCGTGCATCAGGAGGAGCAGCATGAAACCACCATATAGAAAGATATGCATGAGCCACCTGAGAAAGTCTTCCTGCAACACCTTCCGCTGCAAGAGCACATCGAGAAGAAAAACCCTGAGCAGGGTCAGAAGCTTTGCACTAAAAAAGGTCAGTACGACCCCTTTAACGGCCCCAGAAACCCTTGCTGAAGTGGAGATTTCCTTGGCTTCCACACCAAGGGTATATCTGAACCAGGTGGATACCTTATAGCCGAGACCGAGCAGAAAAACGGCTAAGGCGATATATAATGAGATTGTGAAAAACATGGATCTATTACTCCGGACTCCTTTCCCCTTCTAACTGGTCCAATAGATATGCATACAGGTCTACAATATTGAGATCCACATCCGTATTGGACTGGGCGCAAGTCAGGTGGATCTGGCACTTTGGACAGGCGGTGATGAGGGCTTCTGCACCGGTTTGTATGGCCTCATCGAGTCGTTCCATTTGCATGGTTTTGGAACAGCCGGAGCACTCCATCCAGGCCGTTGTCCCGCAGCAGAGGGAATTTTCCCGGCTTCGCTCCATTTCCACCAGATTGGTCTCTGGAATGAGTTTTAAGATCTCCCTGGGTGGTTCGTATATGCCCGCCCAGCGACCCAAACGGCAGGGATCCTGGAAGGTGAGCGTTCCATTGGGAGAAGGTCGAAAGGATAATCCTGATTCTGGTAGCTCCCTGGCAAGGAACTCTGTCATATGTAGGACCTCAAAGGGCAATTGCCCAAAGGTTTTGGGATAATGCTCTTTGAAGGTGAAGTACCCTTCTGGGCATGTGAAAAGCACGGTCTTGGCCCGGCTGGCATTGATGACTTCCAGATTCAACTGTCCAAGTTTGCGAAAAGTGGACTCATCCCCGCTCCAGAGTGCGTCATGTCCACAACAACGCTCATCTTTACTAATGACGGGCTCCACGCCCATCTTATTTAAAAGGGCAAGGACGCTTCGCGCCGTTTCGGTGGGCGTCAAGCTCAGGTACTCGAAGACCACATCAAAATAGGGAAGGCACCCCACAAAATAAAAATACTCCCCCTTCTCCTTGAAGGCCCCGGCTCCCTCTGCCCATGCAGTTCGCTGTTGTTGGATGTCCATGGTTTGCAGGCTGGCGATGGCCTGGAGCATGCCATGGTGGCTTTCCTGGGGTAAGTTCCCAGCCTTGCGCGCCTTCTCCCGCATGGTACGGGTGAACTCGGGGAAATCAATTTCCACGGGACATCGTACACTGCAACGGGCACAACTAAGGCACGCCCATAAATCTTGACTTTTGAGCAGGTCCTCATTCGGGTCCATCATGACCCTTTTGAGCATCTGCCTGGGAGAGAAACCTGGCAGCGTCCGGGCCACAGGACAACTCCCAGTACATACGCCGCATTCCATGCAGTAGTCGATCTGTCTCTGGGTGATTTCCATTATCTGTTCCGTCAAGGTTATATCGCCCTGCCCGCAAGTTCAGAACCCGGGTGGAGGGTTCCCGCGTCAGGGGTCTTTACTCGCTCGTCTAATGCTTCCGAGAATTTGCCCTGATTGATTTTGATGGCCTTTTTTAGAAGCGTTGTGGGACAGGCGTGAGGATATGATATAATTCCTAGTTACTAACTAGGAATAACCAAAGGGGCCGATCCTGTCAAGCGAAAAAGCCATTTGACACGTGAGAGCCCACAGAATAGGATCAAGATCTTCAACCCGTAAAATCGCCTGTTTTCATCTGTTCAATCGCTTCTTCTACCCCACCCCACGATTGGATGCAAGAGCGGATCATCAAAAAAATTTTGCACTTGGACAAAAAAGCGGGCCGAGTATAACAGAAAAACTCAGTTTTATTCAAAAATTTTTTTTGTTGAGAATTTCAGGCTCATTTCCAAAATTGATTGACAAACCCTGGAGATGGAAATATAAGAAGGACTTCTGTTTTTTGCCCTTCCATATCATTTTGCTAACCATCTAGGCACCCGTTAACTATCTCACATTGAAGAGAATATTATCGGGCTACAGATCATCAAAAGCGAGCGGTGAGGTTTATGGCTAAGAAACCAAAACGAGGAAAGATAATAATTGATAGGGAACGTTGTAAAGGGTGCGCCCTTTGCATGCCTGTCTGCCCCCAAAATGTGATCATTACGTCAAGCAAATTGAATCAAAAGGGGTATTCTCCGGCCGAGTTCAAAGAAAATTTAGCTGAAGGCGAAAAAGGCTGCACCGGATGCGCTATGTGCGCTACGGTTTGTCCTGAAGTCGCTATCGAGGTGTACCGTGCCAAGTGAAAAAATGTTAATGCCAGGTTCTCATGTTGTCGGTGAGGCGGCGGTGCGCGCCGGCTGCAGATACTATTTTGGATATCCCATCACACCCCAGAATGAGCTTCCAGAGTATCTCTCTGCACGCCTAGTCCAGTTGGGCGGCACTTTCATTCAAGCGGAAAGTGAGGTTGCCTCCATCAACATGGTTTTGGGCGCTTCGGTTGCAGGGGGCCGGGCCATGACCTCGTCTTCGTCGCCCGGTGTCGCCCTAAAACAAGAGGGCATCTCATACATGGCTGGCCAAGAACTGCCGGCGGTCATTGTGAACATGATGCGCGGCGGGCCCGGGCTAGGCAATATCGCCCCTTCGGCCGCGGACTATTTCCAAGCCACCCGGGGTGGTGGGCATGGAGACTACCGCACGCCAGTGCTGGCTCCGGCTGGGTGCCAGGAACTGGCAGAATTGACTTTCGTGGCCTTTGATCTGGCCGATGCTTACCGCACCCCTGTCATGCTTCTGGGGGATGGCCTGATGGGGCAGGTCATGGAGCCCGTTGTTTTCCCTGACTTTATTGACCTCAAAGATTTGCCGGAAAAAGACTGGATTCTGGATGGGTGTAAAGGTCGTGAGGCCAGAGCCATCTTTTCCATGCTCCTGGGTCAGAAAGGCGAACTCTATTACCATAACCTATATCTTCAGGAAAAATATGCCCAGATAACGGCCAAGGAACAACGCTGGGAAGCCAAGCACACGGAAGATGCTGACATTATCGTGGTGGCCTATGGCACAGCGGCACGGATCGCTGAAAGTGCGATTGAAGAGCTGCGTGAAGAGGGTATGGCTGCTGGCCTTTTCCGCCCGATTACGCTCTGGCCCTACCCGAAGGCGACCTTACGCGATCTGGCCAGGGACGGCCGCAAGGTAGCCGTGTTCGAGTTGAGTTTGGGGCAAATGGTAGAAGATGTGGTTCTTTCTGTTGGCGAGCGAGCTGAAATTTTCTTTTACGGCATTCCTGGCGGGCTTATTCCCACCCCCGCGGAAGTGGCTGACTTTCTGCGCTCAGTCGCGAAAGGCGACGAAAAGGTGGGCAGGAGGATCGAAGTATGAACGCTGAAGTGGCTTACAAGAAGGTCTTTGGCCGACCCGAGTCTCTAAAGCCGAACCCGACCCATTATTGTCCCGGCTGTGGCCATTCCATCGCCCACCGGCTGGTGGCCGAATGCCTGGATGAAATGGGTTTGCGCGAGAAGACGATCGGCGTACCGCCGGTGGGTTGTGCCGTTCTGGCTTATAATTACTTTAATTTTGATATGGTGGAGGCGCCCCACGGGCGGGCTTTGGCTGTGGCCACCGGCGTCAAGCGGGTGCGTCCCGACAATTTTGTCTTATCATACCAAGGCGACGGAGACCTGGCAGCCATCGGTACAGCCGAGACCATCCATGCAGCGAACCGGGGCGAGAGAATCACCACTATTTTCATTAACAACGCCATTTACGGCATGACAGGTGGCCAGATGGCGCCCACCACGCTTTTGGGTCAACATGCGACGACTGCCCCTGGGGGACGAGATGCCAGGCTTCATGGCCGTCCCATTGATATTTCCACGATGATAGCCCATTGCGAGGGTGTGGTTTATGTGGAGCGCTGCTCTTTGACGTCAGTCAAGTACATTCGCCGGGCCAAGAAGGCCATCAAAAAGGCTTACCAGTGCCAGCTTGACGACCTGGGTTTTTCTCTGGTGGAGCTTCTCTCTCCCTGCCCAACAAACTGGAAGCTGTCGGTAGAGGATTCCTGGAACTGGATCAACGATGTAATGGTCAAAACCTACCCTTTAGGCGTCATTAAAGACACCACCGGATACGAGGACAAAAAATGATCACCCGAACAATTTTCTCTGGCTTTGGTGGCCAGGGTGTTCTCTTGATGGGCTATGTCCTGAGCCATGGAGCGATGGCCAAGGGACTCAACGTCACTTACTTTCCCTCCTATGGGGCCGAGATGCGAGGCGGCACAGCCAACTGCACGGTCACATTGTCCGACAAAAAGGTCGCCTCACCGGTGGCCTCGAATCCGGACGTCCTGGTCGCCATGAACTTCCCGTCCCTTGAGAAATTCCTGCCCACCGTGGTCGAACAGGGCCTTGTGTTTCTAAACGCTTCGCTTGTAGAGGAACCCCCTTCCCGCTCGGACGTGGAGTGGGTCCAGGAGCCCACACTCGAACTGGCCCAAGAGGTGGGTTCGGAGCGCACGGCGAACATGGTTATGATCGGCGTGGTTTGCGCCAAGGCCGAGCTGCTGACTCTGGAGGAGACCATCACAGGGATGCGAGCAGCCCTCAAGGGTAGAGAAAAGCTCTTCAAAATCAATGAGCAAGGCATAGAACGCGGGTTCACCTTCGCAGCCAAGGGTAAGTGAAGCTTCCCGCGCTTCCCCTCCCTCAAGCCTTACCGTCAGAAACTTTGTCGCATTTCGTCATCCCGGCCAAATCGCGCGTAGCGGGATGCTCGCCCTGTTGAATCTCGCCTTTAGCGAGTGCGCAAAGCGCAATTCAACAGGGCGAGCCGGGATCCAGAATAATTTGGTTTTCCGATAGCTTACTGGATTCCGGGTCTCGCACTACCTTGATCAGCTCGCCCGGAATGACAGTTTGTTGAATTGCGACCCAGCCGCTTCATCTCCGCCTCGCCGCTATAGACCATCCGCTCATAGCATATCAAACCGTCGCGTGGGGCAGACCACAGTGTCTGCAAAGAGGGCTTGATCATACCGCCCGGTTGAATCTTCTTAAAACTTGAATATTGAGGCGCTCCTATTCTATAGTGCCCCCAGCATTAGACGGGAGTACAGATGTATGCGTTTCGAGCCCACCATGAAACAGGCCGTAATCAGGCGCACTGCCAGGAAATTCGCTGAGACCAAGCTCGCGCCCGCAGCAGCTGAGATGGACAGGACTGGCCATTTTCCCTGGGATATTGCCGAGGAAATGGCGGAGCTCAACTATTTCGGCCTGGAAATTCCTGCCCGGTATGGTGGTGCAGAGCTCGATACTGTGAGCGGCGCCATCGTCATCGAAGAAATTTCAAGGGTCAACGCGGCCATGGGACTCTGTGTGTCCGTCCACAATAGTGTTTCGGCCCATCCCACCTACCAATTTGGGAGCGACAACCAGTATGAGAATTTTCTGGTGCCTCTGGCCTCGGGCAAGAAGATAGGGACCTTTTGCCTTACTGAACCCAATGCGGGTTCCGATGCTTCCTCCTTGGAGACCACGGCCATTCGTCAGGGAGATGATTATATCCTCAATGGTAACAAGGTATTTGTGACCAATGGGGGTATTTCTGGAATTAACCTGATCTTCTCCAGAATCCATCCTTTTGAAACGGGTAAAGGATTTACTGTTTTTATCGTGGAATCTGACCGCGAAGGCCTGGAAAAGGGGCCTGCAGAGGAACTGATGGGTATGCGTGGGAATCCGGTTTGTCCCATTATTCTCAACGATTGCCGTATCCCTCCGCAGAATCGTCTTGGCGGGGAGGGCGAGGGGCTCAAGATCGCCCTCTCAACGCTGGGAGGTGGACGAATCGGCATCGCGGCTCAAGCCCTGGGTATCGCCCAAGGTTCTTTGGAAGTATCCCTCAAGTATGCAAAAGAACGGCATCAGTTCGGGAAATCCATCTCGCAGTTTGGGGCTATCCAGAACTTCCTGGCGGATATGGCAACGCGTGTTGAGGCGGCGAGGCTTTTGATCTACCGAGCTTCTGACCTGAGGGATAAAGGACTCGACCATACCACTGAGTCAGCCATGGCGAAGCTCTATGCCAGTGAAGCGGCAGTGGAGGCAGCAAGAATCGGTGTTCAGATCCATGGCGGATATGGATACACCAAGGCCTACCCCATTGAGCGGTTCTACAGGGACGCAAAGGCCTGTGAGATCTACGAAGGCACCTCAGAGGTGCAGCGCATGATCATCGCACGAAACCTTATCGGTGACTAAGCGGCCGAGAAATATGACACCACAGAGACACGGAGGACACAGAGAGGGGAATAGTTTTCATTGGGCGGGAGATACCGCCCAATGAAAAAATCTCTGCCTCCCACCCGCCGTAGCAGAGCTACTGCGGAGTGCGGGTCGGCCTAAATATCGGTGGCATGCGAAATGCTACTCCACGCGCAGGGTCGGGTTTTACACCCGACCGATTGCCCGAAGGGCTGAGCCACTTTTGCCCGATCGCCGCCTGCCCGCCATCGCGAGCCGCTCAGGCGAGGCGGGCGGGTCTCCCGATCGGGCAAAAAAGGAAGTTGACTCTGTGCCCTCTGCGTCTCCGTGGTGAGGATTTAAAGTCTTTGCGAAGCGTATGACTAGCCTATGAACATCGTTGTCTGTATTAAACAGGTTCCGGATGAGCCGTCCATCCGCATGGATCGGCAAAGGATGACCATCATTCGGGAAGGCGTCAAGAGTATTATCAATCCACTGGATTGCGTGGCAATTGAGGCGTCCCTTGAATTGCGCAACAGGCTGGGAGGTGAGGTGATCGTACTCACCATGGGACCACCCCAGAGTGAGGAGGCGCTCAGGGAGGCCATGGCCATGGGTGCAGATCGTGCCATTTTGCTTGCTGATCCTGCCTTTGCAGGTGCCGACACCCTTGCCACATCCCACGTTCTCGCTAGAGCCATCTCAAAATTGGATCCATTTCCAGACCTGGTCCTATGCGGCATGCAGACCATTGACAGTGATACGGGTCACGTGGGGCCTCAAATCGCAGAAGAACTGGGGATTCCCCAGGTTTGCGGCGTCAACGAGATTCACTTTGATGAAGATTTCTTGATGGTAAAACGTTTGAGTGACGGTTTTCTGGAGACCCTCCGGGTTGATTTGCCCGCACTTCTGGCCGTTACCCACGAGCTTTCTTCCGTCAGGCACCTCCCCTTCGGGGCCTTAGAAATCGCCTTTTCGGAAAAAGGGGTCACCCAGTGGGGCCTCGAAGACCTGAATCTAAAGGAGGAGGAGGTCGGTTTCAAGGGTTCCGCTACTCAGGTCTGGAAACTCCAACCCCCTCCGCCAAGAAGAGAAGGGGATCTAATGACAGGGCCCCCTCAAACCCTGGTTGATCATTTGATCCGCAAATTGGAAGCCTTAAGCATATTGGACGAGGAAGATGGGCACGAATAAAGCCCTGAACGGTGTCTGGATTTTCGGTGATTACCGGAATTATTTTCAAAACCGGGTGACCCTGCAGCTCATCGCCAAAGGCAAGGAACTGGCAACAAAGCGCAACACCAAGGTGACCGCCCTCGTACTCGGTGAGCAGGTCCAACAGTATGCCATGGAATACGTGGCCCATGGTGCAGACCTGGTCATCGCAGCGGAACATCCAGACCTGAAGGAGTACCAGGTGGAATCCTATTGCGCGCTCGTGGCACAATGGGTGGAAGTCTTCCAACCAGAGATTTTTCTGGCAGGCGCCACTTCTTTTGGCAGGGAATTCTTTCCTCGTTTGGCAAAGAGACTTGGCACAGGTTTGAGTGCCGATTGCGTAGCTCTCGAAGTGGACGCGGAAACAGGGCTCCTGCTACAGACAACGCCGTCCTTTGGAGGAGAACTTCTAGCCGAAGTGGTCACGCCGAATCACAGACCACAGATGGCCACAGTGCATCCAGGCGTCTTTCAGGAACTCCCCCATAACCCGGAGGCCATGGGTCGCATCCTTTACCCAGAGATCAACATTGTGCCTCGAAGCCGTGTAAAGCTCATCCGAAGCAGGCGCCAGCAAATACGAAAAGTTAACCTGGAAGAGGCGCCAGTGGTCATTGCGGGAGGCAGAGGCCTGGGATCTAAAGAGCAGTTCGAACGCCTTTTTGAGCTGGCAGAGTTATTGGAGGGTGAGGTGGGAGCCACAAGGCCTGCCATACGGGCTGGGTGGGCCGAGGAGGACAGACTTCTGGGCCAGACGGGGAAGAGCGTGAAACCTAAACTCCTCATCTCTATTGGGACCTCTGGGGCACTTCAGTACACGACCGGCATCCAGGGTGCAGAAGTCATTATTGCCATTAACCGGGATCCCCATGCACCCATTTTTAAAATGGCTGACTTGGGGCTCGCGGGTGACGCCAGCACACTTTTGCCCTTGCTGCTTGAGGTGTTGCGCAAACGCATCTAACCTCCTCCTTCACCCTCCCCCTCAGGGGGAGGGCTGGGTGGGGGTCGAGAGGATAAATGATTAAATTCAGAGAGAGCAAAATCAGTGCTCACCATAATTATCTGGTCAATGACCTGCTCACACCAGGTTTCGTCGTCGGGGATCCTAATTCTCAGAATGCTTTCTATTTTTTGGCCGACCCTGTCCTGCCTGGAGAAAGTACGCCCCTCATCTCTGCCCGAATCATGGATGATAAGGGAGATTTACTCCTGGAATTGAACCTGAACCAAATCGGTGATAACCCGGGAAAATGCGACTATCACCCCCTACAAGGGGGGTTCAGAATACTCCATTCTTCAGAAGAGCCAATATTGGAGGTCCTCACACAGAATTTTCCGAGGGGGCATCTGACTCGCATAAAGGCGAGGCTCTTTGATGAAAACGGAGATATCCGTGTAGAGCCGCTAGGAGAGAGCATACAAGTCCATGGAGACGCAAAGTTAGTCCTCGATACCCCGATCACGCTTTCCCGTAAGACCTAAGCGCATTATTTACCCGCCAAAAAAATTGTGATTCCAGATGAAAGCACCACTTAAAAAAAGAAAATACACACGGTTGAAGAATAGAGAGATCTATTCCCAGGTTGGTGTGATCGCCCATGTGATCATCGGCACCTTTGATAAACGACCCTATTTCGAACAAAGGGAGCTAGCCCAGAGACTCTGTCAGGTACTAATAGAAACTGCGAAAGAAAACCGGATCAAGATTTATGCATACTGCATAATGCCAGATCATGTCCATTTGCTGTTTGAGTCTTCCGAAAGCATGGGCGTCATTGAATTCGTCAGATATATCAAAGGACGCTTTGCCACTTGGTGCCGTAAGAACAATAGGAACATGCGGTTGCAAAAAAGTTTTTATGACCACCTTTTGAGAAAAGAAGAAGACGTTTATAGCGCTGCAAAATACATAATGGGGAATCCAGTTCGAGCCGGAATCGAAACTCGTGTGGGCAATTATCCTTTCGCCGGATCCTTAGTGTTCGACTTCTCCGGTGGCATGTAAAATGCCACCCTACGACCCAATTCGTAGGGTCGGGTTTTACACCCGACCGGTGAGATTTAGGGTGGGGATTTACCCGCCAAAGCGCTGTGGCGGGTGAATTCCCCACCGACTCTCCCGGCAAACCCTTGCACTACATCCACACCCATGCCAAATTCACCATCCATTTTGGGGATTAAGACTGGAATTAGTAGGTTATCAAGCGTTCCTGATCACCAGCAAGGTATTAGATGTAAGGCGCCGAGGAGCGACGACTGAGGCGTATCGAGCAATACGTCGCAAGGAGGAGCGATCGAAGGCAACGCAGCAGATAATGCCTTGATGGTTGATCAGCGGCCGCTTTAGCTTATTGACAAGCCGGTAACATTACGCCTAATATGAATTTTCTTGAGAACTGCTATCCACACCTTAATTCTTGAGTAAAGGAAGACAAATATATGAGTGATACAACCCCTGATAAGCGTTCTTCAAAGAAAGGCCACAAAAGAACCGCCTCCTTGATCTTTATCCTCCTATTGGCGCTCTTTGTTTTTGTGCTCATTGTTATGTATATCAATGCCATAAAGCCTGGCTTTCTTGCCCAAAGGCCTGGAGATCCCAAAATAAAAGGGACCTATTTCATAAAGACGAACCTGGCCCTTATCGAACAGATGCGTGAAAACTGGTTACCCAATGACCTTTTCTGGCCCACCATCTTTCTGGACAATATGCCCAATTTCCAGATTGGCCAACTGGAGGTGGTCAGGTATAACGTGAGGGTCCTGAGGGATAACCTTTCCAGGATGCGGACAACGGACAAGTTGGATCCTCATGCTGAGGCGGCCTTCACGGCCCTTTCAAATGATCCCTACAAATGGTGGTTTCCTTCAGCTGAGAGTAAATGGAAATTGGGCTATGACAGCCTGCAATCTTTCTATGAGAATCTCCTAAAAGGAGATTCCAATTTTTATCCGAGGGCCGACAATCTGGTAGAGCTTCTCAACCAATATCTGTCTCTGATGGGTGGAGCAAATACCAGGCTTATAAACGCACCCGGTGACATCAAGAGGACGCTTTCCATTGAAAAAGACAAAGAAGGTCAACGGCTCGTGGACATTGATATTCCGTGGACAAAGATAGACGACAACTTCTATTACGCCCAGGGCATTGCCTATGCCCTCTATGAGTCCTTCAGGGCCATAAAGATCGATTTCAAAGATGTGCTTATCGACAAAAATTCCATGGAGCTCTTGGATAAGATCCTTGAAGATCTTGAGAGGTGCCACTTCGAGCCCCTTATCATTTTCAATGGGGATCCTGACAGTGTTTTTGCCAATCACTCTTTAAATCTCTCCGGGGTTTTCAATGATGCCAGACAAAAGATGAATTCCCTAACGGTAGCCCTGATGCAAGGTTAGAGCCCTGGCCTCCTATCCTAATTCCTCATCATCTAGATAACAATTGGTGGACCGATGCATGAGATGTCTATAGCCCAGAGCCTCATTGATATCCTTAGAGACGAGATGCTGAAACACGACGCCAAAACCCTCAGGTCTGTGCGTCTGAATGTGGGCCAGATGACTGCCATTGTTCCCGATGCCCTCTCCTTTTGCTTTCAAGTGGTCACTGACGGGACTGAAATGGAAGGGGCCAGGCTGATCATGGAGATTATTCCCTTGGTGGGTTATTGTAGCGAATGCGAGGAGGAGTTCGAGATCAAAGATTACGCCTTTGTCTGCCCCTCATGCGACAGCACGAAAATAAACACCATTGGAGGCAAAGACCTCTCTATTGTTGAAATAGAAGTGGACTAGGGAGGAGTAAGGAGTAAGAAGTAAGGAGTCAGCAGTCAGCAGTACTTCAAAAGCGTAAAACTCACATTGCCTAGTGCATACTGCTTACTGCATACTGGGTATTGCTCACTGCATACTGCCTAGTGCGTACTGCGAAGTGCCTACTGTTAAGGAGGAAAGCGATGAAAATTTCAGTGGTTAGAGATATCCTGGAGGCAAACGATCGGATTGCCCAGCAGAACAGAGACCTATTTAACGAAAACAAGCTGTTGGTGATCAATCTCATGAGCTCACCTGGGGCCGGCAAGACCTCTCTTCTTGAAAGGAGCATCACTGCCCTGAAAAAGGACTTGAGAATTGGGGTTATAGAGGGAGACATCCAATCTTCTCAAGACGCGGAGCGTATAGCCCAGACTGGCATTCCCGTGGTACAGATCAATACGGGTGGCGCCTGCCATCTTGACGGGAACATGATCCGGGATACCTTCGGAGAATTTAGTTTCAAAGACTTGGACCTTCTTGTGGTTGAGAACGTGGGTAATCTGGTCTGTCCTGCGGAGTTCAAGGTGGGTGAGGATTTCAAGGCCATGATACTCAGTGTCACAGAGGGTGACGATAAGCCTACCAAATATCCCCTTATGTTCCATGAGTCTTCAGTTTTGCTCATCAACAAAATGGATCTACTTCCCTATGTGGATTGCAGTGTGGAAAAAATTAGGGAGGACGCACTGAAGATCAATCCGGGTCTATCCATATTTGAGATTAGCTGTAAAACGGGTGAGGGTCTTGAAGACTGGTATAACTGGGTCCGGGAAAGGGCCAGGGACAAGGAGGAGAGCCAGTAGGCCATGATCAAGAGGTCCAAAGGGGCCATAAAGGGGATCGTTCAGGGGGTTGGTTTCCGCCCCTTCATTTATCAGCTTGCCCACCGTTATCAACTGAGTGGCCATGTGATCAACTCCCCTGAAGGGGTTGATCTGGAGGTTGAGGGCTCTGACGAAAATATTGAAGACTTTTTCCAATCCGTCCTTTCAGAGAGCCCTCCCCTTGCCCATATCTCGTCAATGGAGAGGGCTGAACTTCAGCCAAAAAATGACAAAGTCTTTGAAATAAAGGAAAGCCGGGCCGACCAGGAACGCTCGGCCCTCATCTCGCCAGATGTGAGTATCTGTCCCGATTGTCTAAGAGAACTGAAAGACTCGAAAGACCGTCGCTTCAGATATCCCTTCATAAACTGCACCAACTGCGGTCCGCGCTATACCATTATTATGGATATCCCCTACGACCGCGCCATGACCACCATGAAGAAATTCAAGATGTGTAAGGCATGTCAAGCGGAATATGAAGATCCGACAAACCGTCGTTTTCATGCTCAGCCAAATGCCTGCTGGGACTGTGGTCCTCGCGTCTCTCTCCATGACCACAATGGCCTTTCTCTCGCCTGCGACAGGCCCATCGAGGAGACTATTGATCTCCTAAAAAGAGGATTGATCCTTGCTATCAAAGGGCTGGGGGGCTTTCATTTGGCCGTGGACGCCAGTAATCATAAGGCCGTCGTGAGATTGAGAAAACGAAAACATAGGGAAGAGAAACCCTTGGCTCTTATGGTGAGGGATCTGGAGGCCGCAAAGCAGATTGCCCGTGTCAACGCAATTGAGGCGAAGACGCTGCTTTCGCCGCAAAGGCCCATCGTTATTCTCAAGAAAAGACGTTTTCATAGGCTCTCATCTCAGGTGGCCCCCAGAAATCGCTACTTTGGTATCATGCTTCCCTATACGCCGCTTCACGATCTGCTGATGGATAGCCCCTTCAAAGCCCTGGTCATGACCAGCGGCAATATCTCAGAAGAGCCCATTAATATAGATAATCCAGAAGCCTTTAAGAACCTGAAAGGGATAGCCGACTATTTCCTGGTCCATGACCGGGATATCTATCTCAGAAGTGATGATTCCATAGTCAGGATGGTGAACGGTGTCCAAAGACAGATAAGACGATCCCGGGGCTATGTTCCAGTCCCTGTCTTTCTTCCAGAGGAGTTATCAGGCATGCCCTCCGTGCTTGCCGTGGGTGGGGAACTGAAAAACACCATCTGTATCTCCAAAGAGAACCGCGCCTTTCTGAGTCAGCATGTGGGTGACATGGAGAATCTGGAGACGTTTGACTTCTTTCGCTTAACCGTCTCCCACCTGGAAGGTATCCTGGAAATCAGGCCCAAAGTCTTGGCCCATGACTTGCACCCAGATTACTTGACCTCAAAATTCAGCCGTGAGCAGGAAGAAACCCCCACACTCGCTGTACAGCACCACCACGCCCACATCGTCAGCTGCTTGGCAGAGAACGGCATCAAAGGTCCGGTGATTGGACTGGCCCTGGACGGGACAGGGTTTGGTTCTGACACACAGGTATGGGGAGGAGAAGTGCTGTTAGCCGATCTGATTTCATTTCAAAGGGCCGCTCATCTCGACAACGTCTCTCTGCCCGGTGGGGATGCGGCAGCGAAATTTCCCTGGAGAATGGCCTTAAGTTACCTTCACAAAACCTATGGAGATGAACTATTTAACCTTCCCATAAAATTTGTTCGTAATCTCAAGAGAGAAGATGCAGACATCGTCATTCAGATGATTACAAAAGGGGTCAACTCCCCCTTGACTTCAAGCTGTGGCAGACTCTTTGATGCCGTCTCTTCTCTCGTTGGTCTCAGGCAAAAAATGGCCTTCGAAGGGCAGGCGGCCATGGAATTGGAGATGTGCCAAAATCTCAGTGAAAAAGGGAAATACCCATGGGCCATTGAAGAAAAAAAGGGACATTTAATCCTGCTTACTTCTGATATAATCCGAAGTGCGGTGGAGGATATCAAAGCAGGGATTAGCCGCGGGATCATAAGTCGACGCTTTCATAATACGTTAATAGACATGTTCACTGAAACATGTGTTAGGTTAAGGGAGGCGAGTGGCATAGACCATGTGGCCATGAGCGGTGGATCCTTTCAAAATGTGACCTTACTAAATGGCCTCTCCCGCTCCCTCACTTCCTATGGATTCAAGGTCTTCACCCAAAGGGTTGTGCCCTCAAATGATGGGGGGCTATCTTTGGGGCAGGCGGTGTGCGCGGGGTTGACATACATGGGCGTAAAAGGAGCGTTTGATACCGAGAGTCACTAGTCATTGGTCATTGGTCACGAGTGGAGAGAAGTTCTCGACAAAGGGAGCACGGAAAACAAATGACAAATGACAGCGAGCGCAGTGAGCGAAATGACCCCGATGAAATCGTCCCCCGACCAATCGGGGGAATTTCACGGGGCAAGCAAATGACAACTTGTTATGATCAAATACATTGACGAATATCGGGACGGCGAGTTGGCACAGAGTCTGGCTCAGAAAATTAGGTCCCTTTCCAAGAAGCCCCTTCGACTTATGGAGATCTGCGGGACCCATACCATGGCCATCTTCAGACACGGCATCCGGAGCCTTATTCCCGATCACATAGAACTTGTATCAGGACCTGGTTGCCCGGTTTGTGTCACAGCCGTGGAAGAAGTTGACCGCTCTGTCAAGCTCGCTCGGATGCCTGGCGTCATTGTGACCACCTTTGGTGACATGATGAGAGTGCCCGGCACGGAGTCATCACTGCAGAAGGAAAATGGTCAAGGGGCTGACGTAAGAATCGTCTATTCCACCTTTGATGCCCTTAAGATCGCTGAAGATAATCAGAAAAAACATGTGGCCTTCTTAGGCATCGGATTTGAGACCACAGCACCCACTGTGGCAGCAGCCATCAGGACAGCCCATGAAAGGCATGTATCCAATTTCTCAGTCCTCTCGGCCCACAAACTACTTCCCCCTGCAATGGACGCCCTCCTCTCAGGGGGAGACCTTGGTGTTGATGGTTTCATCTGTCCAGGGCATGTGAGTACTATCATTGGGACATCCGCTTATGCGTCTGTTGTTGAGAAATATGAGGTCCCGTGTGTCGTGGTGGGCTTTGAGCCCATTGATATCCTGCAAGGGATCCTGATGCTTGTGGATCAGGTGGAGAAGGGCCAAGCAGAGGTCCAAATCCAGTACTCAAGAGTTGTTTCTCCAGAGGGAAATCCTGGCGCTCTCAAGATTATGAATGAGGTCTTTGAGCCATGCGATTCTCCTTGGCGAGGTCTGGGCATGATCCCGGGAAGCGGGCTCAGTATAAGGGAGGAATTCCTGGCACATGATGCCAGGCATCGTTACGACCTGAACGTTCCGCCCGCAAATGAACCCCCTGGCTGTCGCTGCGCTGAAGTCTTGAGAGGGGCCATAAAGCCGGTTGAGTGTAAGCTCTTCCGCAACGGTTGTTCTCCCCGTAATCCAGTAGGCGCCTGCATGGTCTCAAGCGAAGGAACCTGCGCAGCCTATTACAAATACCATGGGTAGTGGCACCCGTGACAAATGACGAGTGACAAGTGACCCCGGTGAAATAGGCGCCAACGGCGCATTTCACGGGGCAAGCAAATGACCAATGACTAATGACCAATGACAAAGACCATGTTTGAATCCCTGAAAATATCCGATCTGCCCCACCAAAACATTGGAGTACTCAGAAAACCATCCAGTACGAGACCCACGCTGTGGCTTGTGGAGGAAAATGGCAGGCGGGCTGTCGTCAAAGACTACAGCTCAAACAGATTTCTGTATAGAAATACGATTGGCCGCTTTCTGCTTTGGCGGGAACGCAAGGCATATAGAATACTGAAAGACCTGAGAGGCGTTCCCACCTGTTACCGAGTCGTTGATGGGCTTGCCCTCGTCATAGAAGAAATATCTGGAAGAAATATAGAAGGCCTGGAAAATGAAGGGGGGCTTTCTGAGGGATTCTTCAAACAATTGCAGGGGGTGGTGGAAAATGTTCACAGCCGAGGTTTAGCACACTGCGATCTCAAGCGGGCACCCAATATTCTGTTGGGGCACGACGAAAGACCTTATATCGTGGATTGGTCCGCATCCATATCTGAAAGGGAATTCAGGTTTTTTCCTCTCAATCTCATTTATCAGAGATTTCTCCAGGACGATCTGAACGCAATTACGAAGATGAAACTCAGGCACTGCCCCGAGAGTATAAGCCCCGAGGAAGCGAGGCGTTATTTCCACCGGAGCAGGTCTGAAGAAATCATCAGGTCTGTAAGGGACAAGCTTCGAAAGCTATTGCAAAAGATCGCTTAACGCGCTTCGCCTTGATTTTGAAGAGCAAGAGAGACCATTATCTTCCGGGCAATTCCCCTACCCAGAGCCAGTCGTGTAGGCCCGTGCCCCACGATCAGTCTGCCGAGGCCATTATTGCTGATGATCTCCAAAAGATCTCCCCGCTTTAAGCCCATGGAGGCCAGCCTTGATCGGGCATGACGGCCTCCCATGATATCCTTGATAACCACGTCTTCCCCCGCCTTTGCCATGGCCAGCGGCATCAACAGGCTTCTTTGAGAGAGGCATCCCGAACAAATGCCGTAAATCTCCATTTTATGCTGGAGCATATGAAAGCCTTGAGTGGTTGCAACCTTCACCTGCAATCTTTCCATATCCTCATTGCTAAATTCCTCTATTCTGCCGCACTTGGTGCAAATGAGATGATCATGATGCTTACCCAGATGGCGGTGCTCATAGCGAGGGGGTTGGCCCTCAAACTTCTCCTTCTGTGCAAAGCCGTGCTCAACCCAGCGGTTCATGCACTGCCTGACAAATTCAGGATCATAATCGTAACCTCTATCTTTCAAAAGCTGCACCATCTCCTCAAGGGTCACATGCTCCTCTGTATCCAGAAAAACCTCAATAATATTGAGCCTTTCCTCAACCTTCCCAATCTCATCGTCTTCAATCAGCGCTCGAAAATTCGCCTTTTCGTAGTGACTGTCGTTTATCATGAAATAACTCCACCTGCATTATTTGCACTAACATACAGAATGTGTCTAAGGGCTTATCCAGTATCCAGAATCAAGTATCCAGTATCACAGAATACTCGCCTCGATCTTTTTTCTCTTTTGGGAGCCCTCTCCGTCCCTATGGAACGTGAGTCTCTTTGGTAAAGACGCGCCCAGCGTCGCAAGACTTGGGCCGGGGCGGACAGGCTTCCCACCCTCCAATATAGCCACCTCAGGTTTTTGTTTCGCTTTCAGTGACCTTTCCTACACGTGGTGCAATACCCGATCACGTCAAGCCGATGATCTACAACCAGGAAATTATGCTTTCTGGCTAAGCGTTCTTCTATCGCCCGCAACTCTTCTTCAACGAACTCGATCACTTTGCCACACTTGATGCAGCGGAGATGGCAGTGATGGCTCTGACCCAAAATGGGCTCATAATGCATGTGGCCATCTTCATGCCATACTTCCTTGATGAGCCCGCATTCCATAATGAGCGGTATATTCCGATAGATAGAGGCCTTTGACACCCTGCTGCCTTTGCTGCGTAATCTTAGATAAAGTTCATCCACATCAAAATGATCATCGTTGGCAAAGATCTCCGCGATGATCTCTTCCCTTTCTGGGGTGTTTCGCAGACCCTTCCTCCGAATGAAGGACCTAAAAAGATCAAGCTCCTCTCCCATCACCATCCCCTATTGCAATTTAGTATCAACAATAATAGTGATGAGCCTGTATGTCAATATCTATTTTGGCCAGCTGTCAGCCATCAGCCATCAGAAATTTATCACGAAAAGGGGAAAACTGGGAAAACACCCGCCTTCGCCAAGGCTACGGCGGGTCTGTCCGTAATTGCTCTTAAAGAATTAACCGTGTAATCTGTGTGTCCTGCGAAGCAGGACCCGCGTACAAATATTCTTCTCAGTGTACTCCGTGCCACCGTGGTGAGTTTGGCTATTCAGAGGTCTCTAGGGGTTTTTATGGGGATAGGGGCCAGAGGTGTGGTAGGACCAACAAAATGACCGCAAAGACCACCAGAGTAAGGGGCACACCCACCTTCAGATAATCAATAAAGCGATATCCGCCCGGACCCATAACCAGAATGTTGGCAGGGTGAGATATGGGGGTCATAAAGCTGGCCGACGCGGCCATGGCGATTCCCATCATGAGGGCGTGAGAGGATATTCCCATGTTGGTAGACGTGCTGAGGACGATTGGCGCCATGAGGACAACAAGGGCTGCCGTGGGGATAAAACAAGTGGCAAGGAAGGTGAGTGCGACCACCCCTCCCATGACCGCGACCGGTCCAAACGGTCCGACCATCGATACAACACCTTCCGCTAGTAACTTTGCTGCGCCTGTCTTGTGCAATGCCGTGCCTAGCGGTAACATACCGGCAATCAGAAAAACAGCCTTCCATTCAA
The DNA here is from genome assembly GCA_050122535.1 of Desulfobacteraceae bacterium. GTDB lineage: Bacteria > Desulfobacterota > DSM-4660 > Desulfatiglandales > HGW-15 > JASFEQ01. The sequence continues at coordinate 21,392 of JASFIT010000001.1, forward strand.
TGAAACGATAGGCCTCTTCCATGGTGAGACACCGGGTGAGTACTATTAAAGCCGCACCTACCACGGCGGCTATATAGATGGGGACCAGACCCAAGATGACCGGCAAGAGCACGCAGCCCATAATCAATGCGGCCACTTTCGCTCTCTCGAGGCGCGGCACTTCCTGGGCCTCTTGGGTCAGCACAAGAAAATCGGGCTCGCGTCCCAGCATGCGTAACCTGTCCCGAGGCCCGTACAGCAGCATGGCATCCCCAAAACGCAGGGCCATATCCCTAAGATCAGAGCGATAGGCACGCCCCTCCCGCCAGATGGCGAGCACATTCAGGCCATATTTTTCCCTGAAGTTAAGCTGTCGCAATGTCTTGCCCGCCAAGGTTGTGCGCGGTGAAAGGACAGCTTCCACAAGACCGATTCGAGCTGACTCCAGCTCGCTCATATCAGGCAGGGCTTCCTGCTCGATCTCCAGACCCTCAAGCCCTTTCAAAATGGATAGATCCTCCTGTTTCCCAAGCATGATGAGTCGGTCTCCCCCCTTCAGATGCTCCCCTGGTTCTGGCACGGGGAGGGTCAGGTCATCCCTCATAATACAAAGGACTCGCATGCCCAAGGCATCACCGAGGCGGCTTTCCTTCAGTGTCTTGTCCGTCAGTGTGGATGATTTCGGTACCCTCATAAAAAGAAGCCGTTCCTGCAGCCTGTACACATGGACAAGCTGGGAAATGGAAACCGATTCCATATCTTGGAAGTCCGAAATCTTTTTCAAAGCATCAAGCTTTTCGGCAGGACCTTGAACCAGCAATTTATCACCCGTCTGAAGGACTATGTCTTGGAGGTTGGTTCGTCTGGGTTTGCCCTCGCGAAGGATAGTCAGTACGTTCAGGCCAAAGCGATTACGAAAACCGATTTCATTTAGTGTTTTGCCTAAGAAGGACGAATTAGCCTGCAGGGCTATTTCACCCATGTGAATGCCACTAGACATGAGGGCTTCAATATCGACAGAGTCTCCTTCCACATGGAGTTGTCTCCAGCTGTCAACCTCCCTCATTCGTTCCACCTTGCCCTCCACCAGCAAGCGGTCCCCTGCCTGAATCACCGCAGAGGGGTCTGGGGCTAATTCTGTTCGATCATCCCGGATAATTCCCAGAACATGCAGGCCGAGGACTGATCCCAATCGACTCTCCACCAGGGTCTTGTTTGCCAGCACCGACTCCGATGGAACGCGCAGAAGAAACATTCTCTCCTGTAGCTCATACTGGTCCCTCAGGTCCTGGTGGCCAGCCGTAGAGGATTCCCTTGCCACATCTCGCGCTGGTAATAAGCGGCGGCCGATCAAGGCGACGAAAGCAATACCCGCCACCATAATGATCACCCCTATTGGGGTGTAATCGAAGAGCCTGAAAGGTGTCAGGCCACTGTCACGGAGTGCATTGCTCACCAAAATGTTGGGGGGTGTCCCGATCAGCGTTGTAAGTCCGCCCAGCAAAGAGCCATAAGCCAGGGGCATCAGTAACCTGGAGGGAGGGAGGTCCGTTTGGCGTGAGATGTCCATGACCACGGGTAACATCAGAGCGGCTACAGCCACGTTGTTCATAAAGGCGGACATGACACCCGCACTAAACATGATGACAATCACGATCAGCAGCTCTCGGCGACCGGCCATCCGCAAGACATAGCGACCAATGATGTTTCCCACGCCGGTTCTGGTGAGACCTCCGCTCAGGATGAAAACCGCCCAAACGGTTACCACCGCCGGGTTGCTAAAACCTGACAGGGCCTCATTTGGACTGACCAATCCTGTGATTGCAAGACACCCCAACACGAGCAGCGCCACCACCTCCATGGATATCCACTCGGTCACCAGGAAGACGATGGCTGTTCCCAAAACAAACAGTACAAGGGCAATTTGTATTGTCATAGAATAGTGAGGTTTTTTAGCAAGTGGCCAGGGCCTAGTGATTTTTTATGTTGGAATAAAAGCCATTTTCAAATGTTTGTCAAGGAATTCAACGGAAGGCGAAGCTTAGAAACAGACAAGGCGGGCATTTCGTCCGCCTTGTCACATCCCAACACCTCTATGATGTTTAGGCCGATTTGATCTCGATCTTTTTGACGGACTGCTCCTTTGTCTTGGGCAGATTGAGTTTCAAGACACCGTCTTTGTAAGTAGCCTTTACCTTCGCAGAATCCACTTCCGATGGAAGTTCAAACGACCTGGAGAAGGATCCATATCTTCGTTCTACTCTGTGGTAATTCTCCTCCTTCTCCTCCTGTTCGCTCTTTTTCTCCCCCTTGAGTGTGAGAACACGACCGTTCAGAGAAATGTCAATGTCCTTAGCCTCCATGCCAGGGATCTCCGCTTTTACGACAATCTCCTTGCCCGTCTCAGAGACGTCTATTGCGGGCATCCACTCCCCCTCCCGAACGTGAAGATCAAAAGGCCGCCAGTCAAAGACCCGGTCAAACATTCTGTCCATTTCACTCCTAAATCGGTCCAGCTGTCTTCGCTCTCGCGATGGTATTAAATCTAACATAACTCCTCACCTCCTAAATTAGTGTTTTCCCTGTTGATCGGGTTAATCTTAGCAGATTCCCGCCGACCAAAATGGTTATTGCTCTTTTGAATGGCAACCACTGTGCCAAGAGGTTAAGATATTGAAATTCCAGGGTTTCTATAATATGGCCAGGATTGAAGCGGAACTGCGAATTCCGGTTATTCCCTATAGATGTTATGCTACTTAGGTTCTCTTGGGTTTAAATCTCTCCAACATGTTGGATTAATTGAATGATCCAAAAAAGAACTGCCTGTTCCGCTTTGTTTAACAGAAGAACTCGCAATTCCTCACCCTGTCTTACTCACAACCGTCAGTTCCTTTTCTCTTCTCTCCGCGTAGGGGTCTGCCAGGTGATGGCTGTATTTACTGATCATCCACAGCTCTGGAATGATTTCTGAGACCAACTCACCGTCATCAAATACGCGCACAATTGAGCTCTCTGAAACCACGATAGCTACAGCATTAGTTTCTTTAGTGATTGAGGCTGCCGCCATATGACGGCTACCAAATCCCAAAGGTAGATCTATATTCTGAGACGCAGTGTTGATATAGAGGCAGGCCGAGACCACCACCCCATCATCAGAGATAACAAATGCGCCATCAAGTTGGGTCAGTTCTTTTACGGTCTCTCTCATGTTGGGATCATCTATACGTTTAAGCTCTTCGGAATGACCCTTTAGGGGATCGAGAATGATGTTCCTGGACCGTTTCAATACTTCATCTGAGTCCGAGACCACTAACAAGGTCCCCACTCTACGGCCTTCACGACCCTCCCGGGCGATTTCCACAGCCAAAAGCAAAACATGCTCAAGGGTAATCAGGTTAATGTTTCGCTCTTCGCAACATACATCACGTAAGAGTTTCAATGGAGTTTCCCTTCCAATCGTATTTCGGCTTACACCTATTACTGAGCATCAACTTCCTCGAAATCGCCATCCACAACATTTTCGTATGGCGGTATCTAATCAAATAGATTCTCTGAAGTGGTCCCACAACCTAGGTAACTGGGTCCGAGGGTCAGCTACGTATTCATCTGGACTGATGTCGATAAAATCATCATTTCTATTCTTTGAGTCCCTAAGGCGTAACTCATCAATCAAGCACTCAACATGCTCCTTTGGGTCAAGGGCGTGATCTAGGAGGCCAACGTATGCCAATCTGGTCCACAACGACCATGGGGGTTTGGTACTGAGCGGGGAGTCTGGATCAGCTAGACTCAACCAGCTTACACCCTCCAGTCCCTGCTCGTTCAATCGCCTAGCAGACTCCAAAATTTCTCCAGATTCACGCATCTCACCCAATAAACTCCAGCCGATCTCAACTTCTATGGGTCGCCTGAAAAGCCATTGGGTCACCGTGCCTAAATATGCTGTGATCAATAGTTCGCCGACTAGATCCTCCCGTTTCTTGAGGCCGAGTTGCTCACTCTCGGAACCGCTCATTTTGAAACCATCCACCTCAGCAGCAAGAGCTTGAGGCATTTGCGGATCCAAAAGCTCCGACCACCCTAAGCCCATGTAAATAGTTCCACTCTCGTCGCACTCCCTAATCTCGGCAATATAGGACCTAAGCGCTATTTCAGCCACATGAAGCTCAGGCCTTGCCCATTCGAGAGCCCTGTCCAAGATGAGCCAACCCGTTAAGGCGGTGTGGCCGTGGACGGCAGTAACCACCTCGCGGAAAAGCCTTATCCTTTTCTGGAATATGAAGGGATCTGCCCACCAGTTGAAGGGCCAAAGATTTCGAATCCGACCATCCACAAAGACTTTGCCAGCTTTGGAGTCCCGGACTCCTCTAACCAAGTAAGGAGCCACGAAATTCAGCCCAAGTATTCGCTGGGCCGGTGCGATTAACCAGGCGTTGAGCTTAGCTTCGCCCACCTGGTCTAGGGCCTTAACAAGCCCATCCAGGTACTTCACTTTGGCCCTCGTCCCTTGCAACAGGGGCTCCTCCAAGACTGGCAATAAGAGTCGGTCTAGGCCCAAAGACTTGGCCACTTTGGCCGCCCGGCCTAATCGAGCTGGCTCCGGCGGCTCCAGACCGACTAGACCCCTGATTGGGCAGATGTATGTTGCTGAAATCGGCATTTCCTGCTTACGCTCATTTCTGAATTCTTCGAGGAGTCTCAGTTTTCCCGATTGCGGTATCTGCGATTTGCCGTGAGGAAAAGGGGATGCCAATTTGCGACGCATCCCCTTTCCTGATAGATCAAATAAGGTCAGAACTCGAAGTTCCGCTTTCGAAGATTCCTTTGATCTTCTTGCTCATAGGTCTATTGAGGAAACTTCCACGGTTTTTATAAATTCCAGCAAGATTACAAGCCCTTCAGAAATTACCTGTAATTCCTCTAGGGCAAGTTTTTTAAAGTGGTTCGCAAGGAGCCTTTGAATTGGCCCACGCGCTGAATGGACAACTTGGCGGCCCATATCAGAGATTACCACATGAACAATGCGACGGTCTTCACTGAATCGCATTCGTTTCACTAGTCCTTTTTCTTGCAGTCGATCAACAATACCAGTAACCGTGGAGGGAGTTACAAGAACGTGCTTGCTTATATCATTGATTGAAAGGCTGTTCTTTTTTAGCAACGTGCGCAGGCATAGTAATTGGCCTAAAGTGACTCCGAATTCTTTTTCCAAGTTTTTAGAGTACATGGTGGAAATATGGGTGGCAGCTCTTAATGCCAAAAAAATATTTTCCATGTTGTCTTGAATTAGACTTATTTCGGTATTCTCAGCATCCATATGCGCTCACCCCTTCTTAGAAGCGGGCCGCCGCTCTAAACCGCTTCTCCGCTCTACGCCAACTTTGATGTCAGCAGCTTTTCTTCGGTCCCTACCACTTCTTCGGTCTTTGCCATTTCTCCGGTCTTGACCACTTCGTCTCTCAGGAATATGTTCGTTATAAGAAAATTGCCTTTCGACCAATCCCTGAACGCCTGTCGCCGTTATCACTTAAGAAAAGAATCAACTCTGACTCTATCACGTCCGCATATTCCTTTGTATGTAGCTGAAACCAACATAGTGTCTCTTCGACGCCCTATTTCAAAGTTTGTAATGGTGTAGGGAGACTATCTAGTCTTCGCTGTCTTCTTGCTCCAATTGCCAACTGTGGCAAACTCAGATTTCTTCTGGGGTTAGCTTTGCTCTCTTTCCACCAACGAAAGTAAACTTGGGCGCTTTCGTGCTAAGTCGCAGCATCTTATTCTTGAAGACCTCCCGACCAGAACTGTACACACGCCTTAGTCCATTGTATCTACCAGAATCTCACATCCATCATCGCAATTTCTTCTCAGAGCATTAAACAACTTCTGCACAGAAGAACCGTCAAGGTCACCTTTTAATTTTATACAAAGTTTACCGTTTCTTTGCAAAAAGCACATTCTGAAATTGGACGCCATACCCTCCACCCCTTTTCGAATCTTGCTAAAACCAGAAAAACCTTAGAGTGCTTGCCACGCGACCTTTATATTTCCGGATAGCCTCTGCCACCTCCTTCATGGATCCCGGCTTGTCTTCTAGCTAAGAGGCAAAGAATATATTTCTTACTGAGCGCCGTTACAGACATTAGCGCTTTCAATATGTTTGTTTGTGTTATCATTCCTACCAGCTCTCCTTTCTGGTCAACCACAGGAGCCCCCGATATCTTATTATTCAGTAGTATTTCAGCAGTCTCTTCCACAGTATAATCAGGCTCAACTGTGATGGGATTTCTCGTCATAATTTCACTGACCTTGGTTTTGTTTTTGAGGTTAATGAGTTCATGAATATCCAGGCTGGTCGCCTCAGAAGCGGAACCTTCTTTGAGATCCCTATCCGTGACGATTCCCACCAGCTTACCTTTTTTCATGACAGGAAGCATAAGAATTTTATGCTTTTTCAGAAGCTTAACGGCATCCATCATGGTGTCGTTTATGTCAGCAGTAATCAGCTTTTTGCTCATCCAATTCTTAACTAGCATCTGTAGCCCTCTTCCTTGTTTTGAGAATTGTTAAAACAAGATTCTCTATCCCAACGGATGTCATTATGCGAACTTATTTATAGTTCTTAGGCTACTTCTTCGATAATCTGCCCCTCCCTAAACGAGGTGGTTACGCTACTTCGATAACTCACTTCCCCTTGTAGCCACTCGCTTTAGGGACTTTAATTTGGCCTTAATAGGAAGCAACCTCCTCTCTAAAATCCTTATGGCAAGGTTTGTACCACAATCATAACCTATTGATATTTGTAAACTTATCTCTGTAGGGTATGGATCGGCGGAATTACTTGTTCTGATAAATTTGAGAAAACAGGAAGGTTAACTCCTACGGGAAACTCTGTAGGTCCCTAAGTTATTGAAATGGCGAGGACATTTAGAAAGCAGAATTTTGGGTTCCGTTTTTTTTGTTGCCGGAACCATAAGTTCTTTTTATTATAAGAAGCCGCAAGAAAGCCAGCTTTGCGGAGGCCAAGATGAAATCTATTCTTGTTCTATCAGGAAACGAAGAGGTTTTCCGTAAGATTCGTTCCAGTTTTCATTCAGAGTACAGACTTGGAAGCGCATCCAGCAGTCAGGCCGCCTTGGATATACTCCACAAAAAGCGCTACGATTCTATTTTTTTTGACATTGGGCTGCTGCAAGAGGCAGTGGAAGGTAACCAATATAGAGCCGCCCTGGAGCCGTTCTGGCGTATGCACCCAACGATCAAGATCATCATTATGACCCCCCAAGAGATGATTAGAGAAGCTGTGAGGGCAGTAAAGGCAGGTGCAAGTGACTATGTGACTTTCCCTATTGTTGAAGAGGAAGTTAGACTCATAACGGAAACAGTCATGGAATCTACGATTGTTCAGTCGGAACTTGAGTATCTGCGAGATCAATTTTGGGAACCAGAGACATTAGAGATCGTACAGACGAAGAATGCCCAGATGGAAAAGGTATATGATAAGATACGCTCCGTTGCGCCAACCAAAAGTACAGTTCTGCTGATGGGCGAAACGGGAACAGGTAAGGGCGTGCTAGCTAATCTCATTCATCAGCATAGTAACCGACGGAATGACCAGTTTATCAGCGTGCACTGCGGAGCAATTCCCGATACCTTATTAGAGAGCGAGCTTTTTGGACATGAAAAAGGCGCCTTCACAGGTGCTATTAAGCGAAAGCTTGGGAAATTTGAGATTGCCAGTGGAGGAACCATTTTTCTGGATGAAGTTGGAACCATTACACCGTCCGCACAGATTAAACTATTACAGGTATTGCAGGATGGCACTTTTCAACGCGTGGGAGGAGAAGAGACCTTTGATGCGAATGTTAGGGTGGTCACTGCCACAAATGCGGATCTAAAGGAAATGTGTGAGGAGGGGAGGTTCAGGAAAGACCTCTATTACCGATTAAATGTGTTTCCCATTGAAATTCCTCCATTGAGGGAGCGGCCGGAGGATATCCCTCATCTCGTGGAAGGGTCCCTGAAAAGGCTTAATATGTTTAACACAAAGGAAATCTACCATATCGATACACAGGTGCTAGAAGCATTTAGGCATTACTCGTGGCCTGGAAATATCCGGGAATTGGAAAACCTTATTGAGAGGGCTTATATTTTGGAGAGTTCCCCTAGGTTGACACCGGAAAGTTTTCCGTCTGAACTGTTTGAATCTGGACTTTCTTTTGCAACTCTGTCGGTAGATTCTTCTTCTACCCTGGCGGAGGTAAGACGGAGGGGTATTGAAAATATTGAAAGGAACTACCTCAAGGACCTACTGACGCAAAAGAAAGGCAAAATAAAGGAATCCGCAGAGGCTGCCGGAATTACCACACGCCAGCTCCACAAACTCATGGCGAAACATGAAATCCGCAAAGAAGAATTTAAATAACCCCGCCTTACACAAGAGCAAATCTTCCTGACCAAAGGTCGAGGCATCTTTCGTTAAACCTCAAAACGATCTCCTCCCGCTCCAAAGACCATGCTGTAATTGGTCATCCCGGCCCAGTCCCGCGGAGCGGGATGCTCGCCCGGAATGACAGCTTTGTTGAATTGCGATACTGTCGCTGACAGGGGAAAGAAATTAAGTATTAACTTGATCGCCTAGGACCATCTTTCAGACCAGTAGTTCAATCCCTTCTTGCACAGCAAAACAATCCACCGCGCTATTTGCTTCAAGTATTCTTTCTTGACAAAGGTCTACGTACATTTCTATTTGCTCGTCCGTATGGTCGGGATCATGATGGAATATGCCGAACCTCCTAACCTCTGCTTTAATACTAAAATCCGTTGCCGAGTTAAAAGTCGAGTGACCCCAGCCTCTAGTTAACCGGTATTCATTATCCGTGTATTGTGCGTCATGCAAAAGGAGATCAGCACCTTTGCAAAAATTAATGTAGCCGTCTATGTCTACCCTCTTCTCGTGTATAAAATCTAGCTCGTGATCAGTAAAAAACACGAAAGACTTCCCCTCCTCCATAATTTTGATCCCGTATGATCCATTTGGATGATTTAATCGTATAGGGACCACTTGGGCTGAACCGATGATCCTCTTCTGTGGATCACCCTCTGTGAAGTCGAACTCAGCCTTCATGGCATCGAATCGGACAGGGAAATATGGCGCTTCCATTTGATGTCTCAAGTAGTTCCGCAATGACCTTTTGGCTCGAGGACCTCCCCTTACATGGATCTTATAGCTCTCCAAGTATGCGGGTCCAAAAAACGGAAAACCCATAAGGTGATCCCAGTGGGCATGAGTAAGAAATAAATGTATCACCGTGATGTTTTCCTCTTTTGCCAGTGCCTTCCCCAACTTTCTGATGCCCGAGCCAGCATCAAGAATGATGACAGTCCCGTCGCTGAGCCTTACCTCAACGCAAGTGGTGTTCCCGCCGTATTTCACTGTACTTGGTCCTGGGGTAGGCAAAGAACCTCTACAACCCCAAATTCTTATTTTCATGGGAACACGCTCCATATTACAAATGCACGCCTAACAAAAGTTTCGAGGTCCAGCAGCCACTGTAAATTGTTCACGCAACAAATATGCCATTCTCTCTAAGGTAATGGAAGTTTTTAATCTCATCATGGGAACTCTCAGTTCACTTTCATGGCATAACGGAACTGAAATTTCTTATTTAGATTTTCTTTGTCATTTCAATTTATTAGCCAAACGCTAGCCGATAATGGGTACATCAAAGTGCTCTTCGGACGTTCAAAACGGAACAGATAATTCCGAGTCCGTTTCCCCCAAGAAACTAAAAGTTGCGGGATATCAGGTCCTTATCGGTTTGGCATAACTGTTGCTCCGGTTTCCATGAACTAAACGTGAGACCCTTCCTGAACTCGACACCTATCCTGTTGAGGGAATGGACGTTATAAGCAAAAAGGAGATCCGGTGATGAACGTATTAGCTCAGAAAAGTGGAACTTTTGGTCTAGATTCCCCTTACCTAAGCGCCGTCAGGACGACGCTATATGACCTTATTGAAGCGATGACTGACGAGGCCGAACCGACTAATGAGGATTTGATTTTTGTGGCCGTCTTAGATCTTACTGAATCTGGCAAAATAAAATGGACACGACCGCGTCGAGCTTTCAAGCTTTTATATTAATGATTGGCAAGGTCCAGGTAGCAAGACACCGACTGACGAAACGAAATAGCAGGAACCCTAACTGTTACCCCCATGGCATCCATACAGAAGAGAGGAGAATCAGATGCTCAATACAAATGATAGGCTAATTACGATCCGCGGCCTTATCATCCCAGTGAATTGGGACGAGGGGGGCGAAGTAACCGCAATTGCTACCTCCACCTTTGATGAGGAGGAGTATCTGCTGGATTATAATAAAAAAATAGAACGACTCTTCTCGCTTATCCGAAAAGAAGTGGAAGTCACCGGCTATGTAAGAAAGGAGAAGGGGAAAAAAATCATGAAAGTCCAAAAATTTCACCTAAAGAGGACCTAACATACGGGACCCGCCACACTCCATACCACTGCTTCACCCGCCCATGAATCCATGTCTGGCAATCGTATAATCGGCTATGACTTTGCCAGGGCTCTAACCCTTCTCGGCATGCTGCTCATAAATTTTTGGGTGATGATGGAAAATACTCCTTTCGATCCCCATTGGCTCGTTTCCACGTTGGATCTCATTCAAGGACGGGCAGCAGCAACATTTGTTCTTCTCGCCGGAGTCGGTCTGTCCTTGATGTCAAAGAGTGCATTGCTGAACAATGACGCTGCTCGTATGAGAGAAAACCGGTATCTAATTCTTAAACGCGCGCTCTTTCTTTTTATCATAGGGATGTTGAACAGTCTGATCTGGAGAGCAGATATCCTGCACGTCTATGGAATTTACTTTGTAATTGGGATGTGTCTCTTGATCGTTCCTACTCGTCGACTGTTGCTGCTATCTATTATTCCTGTGGCCGTTTCTTCATTTTTCATGTTGGCGGTTGATTTTGACAGAGGACTGGCGTTTAAGACAGACACCTATTCAGCTTTCTGGAAACCAACGGCAATGGCTTGGGATATCTTTTTCAATGGCCTTTACCCCGTATTTCCTTGGGCCACTTTCCTGATCCTGGGGATGTGGCTCGGTCGACAAAGGCTGTCTGACCCTGTTTTGAGGAAGAAAATTTTGTTTATAGGAATCGGCGTCGTTGCTTTTGCTGAATGCATTTCACGCATGGTTTTTCACCTCTCTACCTCTGGCTTGAGTGTCTTGGACGCTGATGCGTTACTCATGTGGTTCACCATAGAGCCTTGGGATCCCATGCCACTTTTCATGCTTTCAGCGGGCGGAACCGCGGTTATCGTTGTCAGCTTCAGCATTTCCATTGCACAGAAGTGGGGCAACACCAAATGGATTCTGCCTTTTGTGTCTGTTGGTCAGACTACCCTCACTCTTTATGTCGCCCACATAATTATCGGTAGCATTGCCTTGGAAGTGATGAAAGTGTACGAAGTAGAGCCCTTTCTTTTCCCTATTTGGGGGGCATGCGCTTTCTACATCAGTGCACTCATTCTTTGTTCTTATTGGAGAAAAAGTTTTCAAAAAGGGCCCTTAGAGTGGCTCATGCGAAGTTCTCTTGATATTCCTTTTCCGTTGCGGGCCTTTAGGCACGCAAGAGTAAAATTGGCACAACCTGATTTTTAGATGAGATATGACGGGCATTAGACTCAGCATACACCTCGTTTATGCAAGTTGCTTTCTTGAGCGTTTGACGAGGACTAAAGAGGAGGAATTCGTATGAATCAAAATTTCAAAGGGCCACCCGAAACCGAATCTGCTTCTACTCATCCAGATTTGGTCATTGATGATATTATCCAATCCATTGAGAAGGTGGATAGGGAAATAGAGAGATTTTACAAAATCCATAGAACCGAATTGACAGCCACAGATGATGACTGAAGCTCCTCAGGAGGGCGAGTGGACCAGGAGTTGACGTCTTTATTGCACCCGTTTGGTTCTATCCAAATCTGGTCCTGTGGGATTTAGGGAAACTGAATGCTTGACGATGATGATTCGGACAGTAGGGTCAGCGCGACCGAAAGGAGGAAAAGACCATGAGAATCAATTGTAATATTTGCGGGTATGAGTTGAATTTGGATCACAAAGTGTTCCAGAACTATGAAGGTCCTATCAAGTGCTTCTATTGCGGCAATGTGATGCTTATCAAAACTAGCCGGGGAATAGTAGACTCTATAGAATCATCAAGCGTTCTACTACCACAATCCCCCGGACGTGCGGTCAGGCGCACGCCTCAAAACCCGGAATTGTGATTTCTTCCAACTTTCAGGATGAAATAGGAGCTCGATCATGCAGAACCAGAGACTGGATGTAAAGCAAGAGGTAGCCGAAAAAGGTTCTACAATTTTGGTGGCAGTAGATTTTTCCCCTTGTTCCCTGTTGGCATTGAGGAAGGCAAAGTCTATATTGGGGCAAAAGCCAGCCCGAATCTTGGTGCTCCATGTGATTGACAAAGATTTCATTGAAAGATGTGTTCGCCACGGCCTGGGGTCAGAGGAAGAAGTCAGCAAAAAACTATTTCTTCGTGCCAAAGAAAAACTTGATCATGTCCTTCGTCAAGAAGGAATGGATGTTGAGCACGTGGAAAAATTGGTTTGCCCAGGGACGCCCTACCTGGAAATAAACAAGAGGGCACTCCAGATCGGCGCCGACATGGTTGTAATGGGATGTAGTGGAAACTCCGGGGACATGGATAATATCTTTTTCGGTAGCACAACCGAGAGGGTCTTGAGATTTATCAAACGTCCCGTGCTCTGTGTGCCAGATAGCGAAGACAATAAACTGGACTAAAGAATCCGCACCCGAAGAATACGGCTCTAAGTATGCCCCCCATAGGGGGGCGTCACTGCTGAATCCCACGGTACCCTGACCAGGAAAAATCCCCCCGCCCGCCATTCCATCCTCCGTAGCAAGCTACTGCGGAGGACGGGCGCGAACCGCTCAGGCGAGGCGGGGGGGGATTTGATAGAGATTCCTTTAATCAACACCATCTCGGCCTTCAGTCCAGCCCCATTCGGGACCGGCATAGCCCGTCCCACATGACCGCACCCATAGGGTACGGGTTTCCAAGTCTCACTAAATTTCGGAATTCTGGGTTCCGATAGCCGAAGAAAGCAGAACTCAAAGTTCTTCGCGTCATTTTCACGTTTTTTCAATATCTTAAACGTCTACAAAGGTTGTTGCGGCTGACAGCCAGCCCACCCAGCCGAGCCTATCTGAACTATGAGTTCTTATAGTATGCTGCACATATGAGCATAATGTAGACATATCAACAAGTTATGGCTGTGGCATATCTATTGCTTTGGGGTTTGTAACTGAATGGTACACGGCTTTCGCCTGACGCAAGAATCCTCTGGAGAGGAAAGATACAAATGCAAGAGCATCAAAAGAGAGAGATCACCATTCGCGGCACTATCCTTCCAGATGAGTGGGACAAGAATGGTCATGTTACGAGTGTCGGGATAGGGACCGAAGATGAAGAGGATTATATTATCTTTCTGGATAAAATTGGAGAGAAATTATTCAAGTTCGTCGACCGAAAAGTAGAGGCTACGGGTACTGTGAAGAACGTGTACGGCGATTTTGTCCTCACGGTAAACAACTACAAGCTCTTACCAGAGGACGATGAAGAAGAATAATTTTGTGCGCAACATTCTTTGCAATCAGTTTCTAAATAAGTGACGGACTGTTCGCATGAGGAGATAAACATATGAAAAGGGAAGATTCATCAGAGGAGATTACCATAACGGGTTATGTGACACCAAGAGATTGGGACTGGAACGATGTTGTGAGCGCTGTCAGCATAGAGACCCATGATAATGTGTATGCAATCGAACCAAATAGCCTGGGTGAAGAACTCTTCAGTGAACTGGATAGCGAGGTGGAAGTAACAGGATTTCTCGAAAAAGACAGGGATGGAACAAAGCGAATAACTGTTACAAGCTATGAAGTCCTGATCGAACCCGGCGACAGAGAAGAGGAGAATTACGGATATGACGATGATGGGCAGGAGTTTGGATCTAAACAAGGGGAAAGTCCGATCTAAATCTGCAAGAAGAAAGGAAATAGGAAATGAAAGAGAGTGCAGTTGATCTTTTTAGTGGGGCCAGTGGACAGCACGTACCGTTTACTGAAGAAGCTGACTTTCCGAAAGATTACATTTCTTCAGAAGAGGAGCTTATATGAATCCTAGGCAGCTTGAGTATTTCCGACGTAAACTCCTCTCCTGGCGTGAGCAACTTTTGAAAGAATCGGGTGAGAGCCTCCAGCGCCTAAAGGAAAGTAGCACAAGGGAAATTGATCTTTTGGACCAAGGCACTCTTGAGACGAGTAGCAATTTAAAGCTTAGCACTCGCGATAGGTGCCTGGTACTTGTCGACGAAATTGATGATGCTTTAGAGAGGATCAAGGATGGTACCTACGGGTACTGTGAGGATACAGGCGAAGAAATTGGGTTGAAGCGCCTTGAAGCCCGTCCCACTGCTAGGCTCTGTCTTGAAGCCCAAGAATGGCGTGAACGTGGGAGGAGGCGAAAGGGGCGGTGGAATCTGGCCTATGCCTGATTATTAATCAGTTTGAAGAGAATTTAAAGGAGGTTTTGAGAGATGAACATAAAACCATTGAACGACAGGGTACTCGTTTTGAGGATTGAGGAGGAGCAAAAGACCTCGGGCGGGATCGTTATTCCGGATACGGCCAAAGAAAAACCGCAGGAAGGAAAAGTGATTGCTGTTGGGCCCGGGAGATTTGACGAAAAGGGAAAACGAATTCCTGTGGACATCAAGAAGAATGATCGCGTGCTTTTTGGCAAGTATGCGGGCAATGAAATAAAGCTTGATGGTGTGGAACATATAATAATGCGAGAGGATGATATCCTCGGTATTGTGGACAAATAAGGAGGTGTTGAGTCATGGCAAAAAAGGAAATCAAATATAGCGCGCAGGCCAGAGAAAAGATGATGAAAGGTGTGGACACCCTGGCCAATGCCGTTAAAGTAACCCTCGGACCAAAGGGCCGGAATGTGCTCCTCGAGAAGTCGTGGGGCTCGCCCAAGATCAGCAAAGACGGAGTGACCGTAGCCAAGGAGATCGAACTTGAAGATAAGTTCGAGAACATGGGCGCACAGATGGTCAAGGAGGTGGCCTCCAAAACCTCTGATGCTGCAGGAGACGGCACCACAACGGCCACCATCCTTGCTCAGGCTATATACCGCGAAGGCTCCAAGCTATTAGCCGCGGGGTCTAACCCTATGGCCATAAAAAGAGGTGTGGAAAAGGCAGTGGGAGTCGTGGTGGAAGAGCTTAAGAAGCTCTCAAAACCAACGAAAGACAAGGTGGAAATTGCCCAAGTGGGCACCATCTCGGCAAACAACGATAGCACCATCGGGGATATTATCTCTGAGGCCATGGAAAAGGTGGGCAAAGAGGGCGTTATCACCGTTGAAGAAGCCAAAGCTATGGAGACCACTCTGGAGATTGTGGAAGGGATGCAGTTTGATCGTGGATACCTGAGCCCCTACTTCGTGACGGATGCTGAGAAAATGGAGGTAGAGCTCGAGGAACCTTACATCCTTTTGAATGAAAAAAAGATCAGCAACATGAAAGACCTCCTTCCTATCCTGGAACAAATCGCCAAGATGGGTAAACCCTTTCTGATCATTGCAGAGGATGTGGACGGGGAGGCCCTGGCCACCCTGGTGGTCAACAAGCTACGTGGGACCCTGAAATGTGCAGCCGTCAAGGCACCTGGTTTCGGCGACAGGCGTAAGGCGGTACTCCAGGATATTGCCATACTGACGGGTGGTCAGGTGGTCAGTGAAGACCTGGGCATAAAGCTAGAAAATATTACCTTAAATGACTTGGGCACTGCCAAGCGAATCACCATTGACAAGGACAACACCACGATCGTGGATGGAGGAGGTGACCGTGTGGCCCTTGAGGGCAGGGTTAAACAGCTAAGGGTCCAAGTTGATGAGACCACCTCTGATTACGACAGAGAAAAACTCCAGGAGCGGCTGGCCAAGCTGATCGGGGGCGTCGCCGTGATTAACGTAGGCGCAGCGACCGAAACCGAAATGAAGGAGAAAAAGGACAGGGTTGAGGACGCCCTTAATGCCACCCGGGCTGCAGTGGAAGAAGGGATTGTTCCGGGCGGTGGTGTTGCCTACTTGAGGGCGATGAAAGCGCTTGACAAACTCCAGTTGCCTGGAGAAGAGCAATTTGGGATCAAGCTGGTAAGACGGGCCCTCGAAGAACCCATTAGAGAAATTGCCAACAATGCAGGTTTTGAGGGATCTATTGTCACCAGGCGAGTTATGGATGCTGAGGGCAATTTTGGATTCAATGCTGAAACAGGTGTCTACGAAGACCTGATGAAAGCGGGTGTTGTGGATCCCACCAAGGTGACTCGATTGGCGCTCCAAAATGCAGCATCTGTGGCTGGACTCCTTCTCACCACCGAAGCCATGGTTGCTGAGAAGCCGGAAAAGAGGAAGGCTGCGGCACCGGCTATGCCTCCAGAGGATATGTACTAGGCACTTCCAATAGATTTTGACAGGTGGGTGACAGGGGGTCCTTCGGATAGGCCCCCTAACCCTCCTGCCTAGTAGGAGGTTTAAAATGCCCATATATGAGTTCATCTGCCAGAAATGTAATAAACCCTTCACCCTAACCATAGCCATTTCAGAACATGAAAAGAAGAAGTTTCGATGTCCAGAATGCAGAAGCACCAGGGTGAAGCAGCAAATCACATCTTTTCAGACAAAGACCTCTAAAAAGAGTTAGCCTTGGATTTATAAACAGGTTTGCTGAGGTGCCTGGGGCAGCGTTGCTCCTGGCCAAAACGCACTCTTGTGGGTGTTCCTTCCCTAGCCCCTTTGATATAATAGGGGCTATTGTTTTGGGAAGGGTATGCGCAGGTCGAATAATTCTTGATGGAACCGCAGAAAAAGGCAGAGTTGAGGGATTCACAATGAAACAAGGCGAAGGAGAAAAGGGGCAGGACACGCCTGGGTTCTCTCTTCTTGATGGCGCAAGTTCTCAAGCCCCTATCATCGCGCCTGAGCTGGAGAGTCAAAAAAAACTTGCCGCAGATAAGAATCAACCGCTCAGTGAGCGATTGGAGGCCTATGAAGACATTATTGATTCAGAGGTGGGTGACACGACACTTTCTCGCGCCCGCAATATTGAACGAGAGGTGGGTTTACGACAGATATTCCTCAAGTTTGAAGGAGGCAATCCCACGGGAACCCAAAAGGACCGCATTGCCTTTGCTCAGGCCAAGGACGCCGTGCGACGGGGCTTTGATGCCATTACTCTGGCCACTTGCGGTAATTACGGTGTGGCCATGTCACTGGCCGCCTCCATGGCTGGACTGCGCTGCGTCACATTTATCCCCCAAGGATACCATACGAAACGCGTTAAAGAGATGGCCGATTATGGGGCAGAAATCATTCGCATCGAAGGCGATTATGAAAGCGCAGTGCTTGCGTCCCGTGAGAAAGCCAAACAGGACGAAATCTATGATGCCAACCCCGGGGGGGAGAATACCAGCATCCAGTTCAAAACCTATGGCCAGATCGCCTATGAGATCTATGATGATCTTCGCGATGCGCCGGCCGCAGTCGCCGTCCCCGTATCGAACGGAACAACGCTGGCAGGGATATATAAGGGATTTCTGAGTCTCTATCGCCGCGGCAAGACATCACGAATTCCACACCTTGTTGCAGGCTCCTCTCACAATAAGAATCCCATAATTAGGGCATTTATAAAGAATTCCCCAAGCTGCGAGGATATCCCTCCTGACCAGATACGAGAGACGGCCATCAATGAACCATTGATCAACTGGCACTCCATCGACGGTGACCATGCATTGGAAGCGATCAGGACGACCGGGGGATGGGCCTCCAATGCAAGCGACAAAGGTATGCTCTCCTACTCCCGGCTACTCAGAGAACGAGAAGGACTCAGCGTACTGCCCGCCTCCACCGCAGGCCTGCTGGTTCTTCTTGATCGCCATCGCAAGGAAAAACTTCCAGGGGATCGATATGTGGTCATTCTCACGGGGAGGAAATGATGAGTACATTTCCTGAAGCTAATGCGATCATTTACTGCGAGGGTATGTTTACAACAACCAATGGGAAAACAGCGCATGGTTTGGTCCGCCGAACTGAGCGTTACAGAGTACTCTCCGTGGTGGACTCTCGAAATGCAGGAAAGGACGCAGGTATGATCCTAGATGGAAAGTCCAAAGGGATACCCATCTATGAGAATATCCAGCAGGCTATTGATGACGCCAGGGCAAGAAACCAGACAGCTACCCATCTTGTGATTGGATTGGCTCCAGACGGTGGTCGCCTCAGCGCCAAGGCTAGGCGTGACGTGATCAAAGGGATTAAGCTTGGACTTCACGTGGATTCGGGTCTCCATGACTTCCTAACAGATGATGTGAAGATCAACAGGCTGGCTACAAAGCACGGTGTTATAATTCGCGACGTACGAAAACCACCTCCCCGTTCTGAACTTCATTTCTTCACAGGCAAGATTGAACAGGTAGATTCCTTGAAGGTTGCGCTCCTGGGCACGGACTCAGCCATCGGGAAGCGTACCACGGCCTGGATTCTTTTGGATGCCTTGAGAGCGGCAGGATATGATGCCGAATTGGTTGGAACTGGACAGACGTCGTGGATGCAGGGTGCGCGTTACGGAATCATCCTCGACTCTCTGATCAACGATTTCGTATCTGGAGAAATAGAGCATACTATATGGGCCGCATGGAAAGATATGCAGCCTGAGGTCATCATTATTGAAGGACAAGGGAGTCTTATGAATCCTGCTTATCCTGGGGGATTCGAGATCCTGGCCGCGGGTAGACCGGATGTAGTCATCCTTCAGCACGCACCAGCAAGAAAAGAATATGATGGTTTCCCGGGTTATCCTCTTCACCCTCTGAAAAAACAGATTCAAGCAATTGAACTCCTCTCCGGGAAGCCAGTGGTGGCCATTACCATAAACCATGAAGACCTGGACAAGAAAAGTGTCACTTCCGTCTGTCAGGAGATTACGCAAGAGACAGGTCTGCCAGCCTGCGATGTGCTTTTATCAGGCGCTGACCCGGTGGTTGACGCCTTAAGGCCCTATATCAAGACATGAAAGGTTAGGAGTCCATATTGAAAAACAAAACTAAAGACATTGCCTCCGGCTCGCAAGGAGATCCAATGGAAATTCTAGGTGTCATTCAAAGGCTCGAGGTGGGACCTATACGGTTAGAAAAGCGGCGCCTAATAGCCCCTTACACTGTGACCCAGAATGGACAAGTGGATTCCACGGAACTCATCTATCGATTTGAAGAGGATGTCTTTAAATCAGACGAGCCAGAATCTCTTAATCTCGCGAGCATGATCTCTGCCCAAGTGGCCTTAAACTACGGTCTTTTCTCTGATGAGATGGTTTTTCATGGTTGGTTTGAGGATGCTGACCAGCGATTTCTCCGGGGGATGGCAGAAAATACGGCCCGTGAGATTTTTGTGAAGAAATTTCTGGAACCAAATCCCTTTCTTCGAAGACCTGCAGGAGAGCTTTCAGCGGT
>JASFIT010000002.1:0-36444 GCA_050122535.1 Desulfobacteraceae bacterium
GCTCATCCTCTCTTATTCTATCCGTGCGATCCTGTAAATCTTGTCTAAGAAAATTTTTCGTGGTTTCTTTTTTTCGTGTTTTCGTGATTAATAGTCGTGTCTGAAATTCTCGTACTGAGGGACTGATGGGTTTTGAAACTACTAAAGGGGTGCACCATCATGACTTCCAAAGATAAAACATTCGTCCTAGCAGGCGACATCGGCGGCACCAAGACGAATTTGGGCCTCTTTCAAATGGGTAAAACGAGGCCCAGTCCCAGGAAGATGGAGACCTATTCCAGTAGAGATGCACCTAATTTGGAACACATTATTGGTCGCTTTCTTGAAAAGCATAAGGTCACGATCATAAGTGCATGCTTTGGTGTCGCAGGCCCTGTACAGGGCGGTCGATCCAAGACCACCAACCTGCCGTGGACTATATCTGAAAATACTATCAAAAAGCGTTTCAAATGGAATCATGTCATTTTGATCAATGACCTGACAGCAACGGCTTACGCGATTCCCCTGCTGAGTAACAAAGAACTTCACGCTTTGAACAAGGCAAAGGCAAGAAAAGGGCAGAACCTGGGACTCGTTGCCCCAGGCACAGGGCTAGGTATGGCCTTGTTGATTTGGGTGGGGAATAGATATATCCCTGTGGCTTCAGAGGGTGGGCATGCTAATTTTGGGCCAAGTGACTTGATGGAGGCAGAACTGTGGGCATATCTTTATGAACGTTGGGACCATGTGAGTGTGGAAAGGGTTCTTTCGGGATCAGGTTTGTTTAATATCTATTCATGGCTTCGGGATTCGGGTCGCCACCATGAACCTGGATGGCTGGCCGACAAAATCAAAGCGGCGGATCCTGCAAGGGCAATCAGTGAGGCTGCATTGGATCGAAAGGATCCTCTGTGTGAAGAAGCACTGGACATATTTATATCTATCTTTGGATCTGTCGCTGGAAATCTCGCACTAACAGGAGTGACCACCGGAGGTATCTACCTGGGCGGGGGTATTCCGCCCAAGATCTTGCGCAAATTGGATGGGGATACCTTTATGCAGGCATTTACGAATAAAGGGAGGCTTAAAGATCTCTTGGAGAAAATACCGGTCCGTGTGATTCTCAATGATAGGGCAGCCCTACTAGGCGCAGCACATTGCGCCTTTGAAATCCAAAAAAATCCGATTTAGTCGTTATTCTCCTTTACCGTGAAATGCGCCATTGAAATGTTTAATGGCGCGAGCATGCTTTCCTTTATCATCGTGGCATCTGCGACAGGTGAAAAGTACGTTATGTCCGTCTGTTTTGCCTGGCACCTTCAGCTTCCTCCGCTCTGGATCCTCAGCATGCTTTCTACTAGGTCCATGACACGTCTCACATCCCACATTAATCTCAATGAATCTTTTTGTTTTTGGGTTCAACCCTACCGTATGGCAAGGACCGCAACGCAGACGATAATCTTGATTGGTCCACACACTCCTCATTATCCATTTCTGTTTTCTAAGATGATATAGATACGGGAATACTTTCCAGTTTTTATCTACAAATGCCACTTTGTTTCTGTCCCCGACTATAAGAAAAACATTATCCCCTTTAATTGGACTATTATGCCAATTGCCCGGAAGCGATTCTGAAGCATCACTCCTGTATCGAACGAAATGGGACATGTGTTTTCCTGACCAATCTTCATATTTTCCTTGATGACAATTTACACATGCATTGGAGCCAATGTAATCCTCTATCTGGGCTTCAGCTGTTATTCCTACGTCACGGACTTGTGTGGCACCACTAGATGCTTTTAGAAACAGAAGCGCAAAAGCTATGCCTGCAACATAAGTAATATTCTTGCTGCCTTGAGATATCACCTAGTACTCCATGTTGGATTTCTCAGTGTCTGGATTTCATTAAGATTACAGTTCGTAACACTTAAAGTCGATAAATTCAAGATTACCCATTAGTCTATAGTTTTTGCAAGTAAAGGTGTATGAATTTGAAGAAATAAATAAGGGGTGTTTTAATGAGTTGCTTATATATCAATGGAGGTCCCCGTTCTCACAAAGAAAAAGGCAGAACCGTGATGACCCTGCCTTTTTCATGGAAAGATTATTCGAAGATTTACCGGGCCGTAATCTTCCAAAGCGACAGATCGCCTATGAACACACTGCTCCACTTCGTCGCTCTAACCCAATCCTTTCTTCGCTCGTTTTGCGACCTTCGCTCTATCCAACTTCTCCTCTCCACGCCTCCGTTTAAGAAGTAGTCAAGACTATGCGCCTTTCGTCTATCACTTCCTGAGCGTCTATCGATGGGAGATCGCTCCTTCTTTGGCATGTTAATAATCTCCTGCCACTCTCTCCGATTTATCGTTATCTAGTATATATAACTATATGTTGTGTGTCAAGTGGTTAGTAATACAGGATATGGTATCCTGGTGGCGTTGCACCCAAGAGGAATTTTTGAAGGATCACATTACTTAACAAGTTAGCTAATAATGCGACCACCACTGTTAATTAGAGGAGGTATTCCGGCTTTACATTCTGGAGGGCGTGAAAGATGTTTCCTTTGATCTTTTTATTGGTTCTATAGAAATCCCTTAGCATTTTCTTGACATCTTCTCTTTTTGAAGAGCCCGCTGTGGGGCAACCCAAGTCTATCTTAGGCCATTCCATGGACTTGGCATACCTCCTTATCTTGTCTTCTTCAAGCATGTATAGAGGTCTTATCGCCGTGACCTTTCCATTAAAGAACTCCTGAACGGGCAGCATGGTGCTTATGGACGCACCATAGAAGATGTTTAAGAAAAATGTTTCAATCAGATCGTCCTTGTGATGACCAAAGGCGATCTTGTTGCACTCCAATTCACCGGCTATTTGGAAAAGGATCTTTCTTCGGAGGCGAGAGCAGAGGAAGCACGGGTTCTCCCGGTTTTCTGGTCCGTGCGCCTTCGGACCAATATCGCTTTGCAGAACCCGATACTCAAAACCATGCTCCGAAAAGAAAGATTCCATCTGCCCTGCAGAGTCAGCACCGAAGCCGGGATCCACATGGACTGCAGTGATCTGGTATTCAATGGGTATTTTTTCTATTCGCTCCCTAAGAAGCCACAAAAGAGACATGCTATCCTTTCCACCTGATACGGCCACGAGCACATGATCCCCGTCTTCAATCATCTGCCGGCTGTTTATGGCCTTACCCATCAACCGCTTCATTTCTTTATTTACATAATTTGCCATTTGCCACTGGAATTAGCCACAGTCCCAAAGAAAAAGAAGTTTAGACAAGATTCTTAATCACGAAAACACAAAAAAGCTCCTAGACAGGATTTACAGGATCGCCCGGACAAGAAAAGGAGCGGTGGGAACCCCAATACCCCGACTCGTAGGGCGGGTATCCCTCAAAAAATTTTTTTGACACGGGTTTCGCGTAGCGAAACACACGGATTGCACGGATATATCAACACAGGCTGAATGATCGCTCACAAACTCCCCGCACACTGGTGCGGGGAGGCCTTGATGACTCACATTGCGTCTGCGGAAAAGTCTGTGTGTGACTCCGGCTTAATTACCCGTATTCGCGTTCGCCGAAGATCTTTGTGCCTATCCTGACCATGTTGGCGCCTTCTTCAAGGGCCACCTTATAGGAATTGGACATGCCCATGGAGAGATATCTCATCTCTACATTGGGCAAATGCATTTCTTTCAGTTTTTCAAAGATCTCGCTCGTCTTTACGAAGTAAGGTCGGGCGTCCTCCGGATCGCCTGTGAATGGTCCCATGGTCATGAGGCCCATGATTTTTATATGTTCCAGAGCCGACATCTCCTGGATCAAAGTGAGGGCATCATCTGGCAGGACGCCTGCTTTCTGAGTCTCCTCACCGCTGTTGATTTCGATCAACACGGGCATTACCTTATCGATTTTGCCGCAACACTTGTCAATTTCCCTGGCAAGCTTCATGGAATCGACCGTTTCTATCATGTCGAAAACCCTGACAGCCTTTTTCGCTTTGTTCCGCTGAAGATGCCCTATCATGTGCCACTTGGCCCTGTTTCCAACAACCTGGAAGGCTCTCTCTGCCTCCTGCACATAATTCTCGCCAATGATCTCCAGACCGGCTGCCACGGCCTCGTCAATTTCTTCAGGCGTTCTAGTCTTTGCTGCGCCTACCAGATGAACACCCTCTGGCAGTTCCGCCAATATCTCTTTCACGTTTTCCTTAATCATCTTCCGCCCCTTCCCATTGCCGTCCAAAAAATACTCGAAACCTCAATTAGGGATACATCAGCACTTGATTCTTCTCAATGCAGTCTGAAAGCAAGAAATGGGTTTGTCTTATGTTTTCAGGAATAAGTAAGCCCCCCTTTGCTAAAGGGGGGTCGGGGGGATTTCATGACGGCCTTTTAAAAATCCCCCTCTATCCCCCTTTATAAAAGGGGGAAGCTAATGTGATCCTGTACCAAAAAGGGTTTTTATGGCAATGCTGCCCAAGTGTAAATCGATTTTGGACAGGAGTGATCCCCTCCAAGAATAGAGATACTCCAATTCATGAGGCGTGTAAAGACACATGGCGGAAGAAGTGCGTGGTGACGAAAAAACCCCTGGCTGCGCCACGGGTTACTTTCTTAGCAGGTGGATATTAGTGCTTGCCAGGATCGAGGGGTACCCCGCGTCTCTCCCATGTAATATAGGCCTCCAGGGCAATCATTTTGGGATCGTCCAGCTCCATGGGCTCACCCTCCAGGGGATTTTCAATACACCAGTTGATCATATCCCTTAAGGTAGCTACAGAACCTATCTGTTTTTGAAACTTGGGATAGGTTTCTGGGTGGGTATTGGATGCATTGGGATGGCACATATCACAAGAAACACTATTGGTGCCGAGTGCACTGTGGAAGAGTTTTTCCCCTTGGATAACCACATCCATAAAAGCGTCCTGCCATTTTTTGAGATCTTCTTTTTTAAATTCATCGGCTCTCAGGCCCGGGATTAGGCTTGCCGCCAAGATAAATGCTAGACTTACACAGAGAATGACTTTGTATCTCATAAGAACCCTCCTTTGGCCACCCCCACTCAACCCTCCCCCTTCAAGGGGGAGGGCAGGGAGGGGGTATTATCTTTTAATAATGCATTTGCGGTGGTATTCGTTTTGAAGGATCCTGGTACTGTGAATCCATGAAATGCCCAGCCTTTTCGTCGTATGCGATGGTTCTTGATGTGTTTTCCCATAAATCAAAATGCTGGGATACTCGGCCAGTTTCAAGAGTAACCTGAGACCATCCGGTCGCATCTCTTTCATGAAACGGGTCTGCCCGATTCATAAAGACGGTCATCTTGGGTACCATGTTGCGTTTTTGGTTGTAGCTGACCGGATAAGGCCAAGGCCATGCGGTGGACATCCACGCTTGAAAGCTGATGTTTTCGATCTGATTATAGAGAATCTGATGGACATGGCCATGCAGAACGGTCACCTTCTTGAATGGCCTTATTAAACTCTGGACCAGCTCCGCATCATCTGTCCAGAAGTTCCAAGGCTTAAAGACCTTGTAAAGTGGTGAATGAGACAAAACGATGATTGGTGTATCATGGCTCACTTTGGAGAGGTCTGTTTTCAACCAGTTGATCTGCTCGAGTCCCACCATGAAGGGTGACCCTTGGGGATTGTCGAGTCTGGCCATCTGTAACATCCGCTCTTCGGGGGTGCGCCAGCGTCTAATCCAGTCTTCATAGGTGAGAATGCTGTTCAATACGACAAAGTGAACCCCTTTATGATCGAAGCTATAATAAAGCTTGCTCACTTTCTGTTCCCAGTACTTTCCCATATCCAGATAGAAGTCATGTTCTCCAATGACGAACTTAATAGGGACCTCAATCTTGGAAAGCATTTCCAGTCCGTGATCGATCTCCTCTTTTTTACCAAGCTGAGCGAGATCCCCGCCGAAGACAATAAAATCAGGTTGAGGCCACATGAGGCCGATCTCAGCGACCGCTTGCTGCAATCCCTTGTCAAAGTTATTCACAAATTTTGTGCCCTTGATATGGGTGAGATGGGAGTCAGAAATGACGCCAAACGTAAATTTTTCTCCCTCCTTTCCCCAGCAAACGTCAACGAGTTTCAAGGGCAACATGGACGCAGCTGTGAATGTGGCCGTTGCTTTCAAGAAAGACCGTCGTGTCATCGACTTTCCTTTAGACATGATTTACCTCCTTTCTAACTAAGGGTTAAGCATATCTTATTATTTATTCAAATTCTTGAATTCCGGGCTGGTCAATGCCTTCATAAATTCAATGATGTCTTTAATTTCCTGGTCTGTGAGGTCAAGGACTCGAACGCTGCCCAAAAAGGGGTTCTTCTCGCCACCTTTATTATATAGCTCCATCACTTCTTCCAGCGTCTTCATACTCCCGTCATGCATGTAAGGACCCGTAGCCGCGATGTTCCGTAAGGTAGGTGTTTTGAATGCACCTATATCCGATGTTTTCAAAGTGACGACAAAGCGACCTAATTCAGAGATCTCCGCATCGCTGAATTTTGATGTATCAGGTTCTCTGCCCTGCTGTTTTGCCATCCTAAATTCTCTGACCATTTCGCGGAGCCGAGGCTGAATTTTCTTAAAGCCTACACCCAGGTTGTGGAATTTGTTGTC
The DNA here is from genome assembly GCA_050122535.1 of Desulfobacteraceae bacterium. Taxonomy (GTDB): domain Bacteria; phylum Desulfobacterota; class DSM-4660; order Desulfatiglandales; family HGW-15; genus JASFEQ01. The sequence goes on from JASFIT010000002.1 coordinate 6,622, forward strand.
CGTGAAAATGGCATGGTTTTCGCTGATCGCATGGCATTCCTGACAACGGGCTTTTCCCTTATAGAGCTCCAACCCCCTTACGGCAGACTCAGAGAGTGCCGTCTTGTCCCCACCATAAGCGTACCGGTCAAAGGGGGAATCACCAGAAATTACCGTTCGTTCGAAACTGGCGATGGCCTTGACCACATGGTCAATGGTAATCTGTTCCGGCTTAACACCGAATACACGTTTAAATTCCTCCATATACCCTTTATCCTTCCGGATCACGTTGACAATGAAGTCGTGAAACCCATGTTCTTTGCCAAGCCCGTGTTCCACAGGGTTCAAAAAAGGGTCTTTGGCCTGCTCTTCCAGGCTAAGACGGCGGCCGTCCCAAAACTGGCTCGTGTAAAAGGCTGAATTGATTACAGTAGGTGAATTGCGGGTCCCCTTGAGCTTTTTGATCCCCTCTGCCACGGGCAATCCATCAGCAAAGGCCTTTACCGGATCATGACAATGGGCGCAACTGATGGTCCCATCCGCGCTGAAGCGCTTGTCTACAAACAGCTTTTTCCCCAAGGCAATTTTTTCTGCCGTTTGAGGATTCTCCTCTGGTATGGGCACGGGAGGCAAACCCAATGGAGGCTTTTCCTGGGACAAAGGACTGCCTGTCCATAAAAGGATTGAAAGACCGGTGCACAAAAGAATTATGGTCCTCATTTCACTCCCCCCTTTAAAAGAATTCTGGGACTAAGAGGGCTTTCTGAAGGCTTAAGCAAGCCCAAAACGCTGCGTCCCATAAGTAGCAAATATTCTCCGCCTAATTTCCTCATGCATTGGAGGCTCGAGCCCTGCACTCTGAACATATGCCATAATATTCCAGCCTGAAGTTTTCCACTTGGAAGCCAAATCTTTCTTTTACTTCGCTAGCGTGGATGGTCGATCCTTCTTCAAAATCCTGTATCTTGCCGCATGAAGTGCAAATGAGGTTTATGTGAGGGGCCTGATTGGTTTCGTGGCGATTGTCCATTGCCTGAAAGTCCAAGATCTTAATCAGCCCCATTCGGGCGAGCGTTTCTAAGGTATTGTAGACCGTAGCCAAGCTCAGTCCAGGGTGATCCTTCTTCGCTTCTTGAAAGACTTGTTGCGCACTGGGGTGGGCGTCAGTATTGGCGAGGAAATTCAATATAGCCTTACGCTGCCGGGTGAGACGATACCCGGCTGCACGAAGTGCCTTTTCCATCTCCCGAGTTGTGCGGATGATTTTCAGGACCCCCCCTAGACAAACCGTTAAATTAGAACGATTCTAAACAAATTGTCAAGAGAATTTTTGTGAATTTACCTAGATGGGCGTAGAGGGTGTTTGGAGAGATTAAAGGGGAAGTAGCGGGCCAAGGGTAGCAGGAAGAACGGATCAAGAGGTTATGTTGATAATTGGGAAAGGGCACAGAAAAAGGGCCACCACAACTAAATCAAAAATGTGTGGTGACCCTTTTTTCTGAATTTATTTTTCTTCTAACCACATGATGTCCCACATGAAGGGCCACATGTGCTGAGTTTGGAGGAGATGGAAAACCCAGAACCGAATGCCGAATCGACAAAATCCACGTTTATGGGTTTGGCCTGATCAAGTAATTCTTTGTCGATCAGGTAAGTGATACCATTATCTTTAATGACTTCGTCGTTTTCGCGTGGCTCATCCAGAGCCATTCCCAGGGAGGGCCCGGATCACCCGCCCTCGGAAAGAAAAATCCTTACGTAATGGGTCCCTTCCTTGTCTTTGAAAAATTCTCCGAGCATCTCATTCGCTTTCTCTGTAACTTCAAGCATTCTAGCCTCCTTTAGACTCAAGCGCTGGTTTAGCGCAAATTATAGCATAAAAATATACATTAACAATATTATGTCAATCCTTTTTCTTTCTAAATATAACTAAAATGAGCATTTTTAAGAAAATTTAAAATAATATAGAAATTCTAGTATACCCAGGCTTCCAAAGGCATATGAAATCGGGAAAAGTCAAACAGGGTGGTACACGTGTCAAAAAGGCTCTTCAGATAATCTCTGTCTCAACCATTCCAGGATCTTGTCAAATTCTCCCTGGAGTTGGGCCATGGCCTTTCCCCTGTGGCTGACCCGATTCTTTTCTTCAAGGGATAGCTGGGCAAAGGTCCTTTTCAGCGGGGGGTAGTAAAACACGGGATCATAGCCAAAACCATGATCGCCTTTCATTTCATTCGTTATCTCTCCATCGCATAGCCCCTCATAGGTGAGGGCAGGCCCGCTTGGCACGGCAATGATGATGACGCATTTAAAGGTGGCCTTTCTGTTTATCAGGCCTTTCATTGCCTCTAACAGTTTCAGATTGTTCTCTTTATCAGAGGCTTTTGCCCCCGCATAACGGGCCGAATGGACACCAGGCCTTCCACCCAATGCATCCACCATAAGGCCGGAATCGTCCGCGAGCACAGGAAACCCGAGCATCTTCGCCGTAAGATGGGCCTTTTTGTAGGCGTTTTCCTCAAAGGTCTCTCCATCCTCTTCTATTGGAGATATGGGGCCAAAATCTTGTAAGCTCTTTATTTCAATATGGAAATCTGAAAGAAGTTCTTTGAATTCCCTTATCTTGCCCTGGTTTCGGGTGGCCAGAACCAGTGGTTTTTCAAGCATGGATGATGATCCTTTCTGACTACTATCAGATCTCTGAAAAGGCAAGGCGTGAACTGGAGCATTAGCATAGGAGGGAGATCATTGCAATATTCCGTTGAGGCTGTCGGAAAACGCCCATCTGCTGCGTTACCCTCATCCCCCGCCCTGTTAAATTCTCGCTAGGCGAGACGGCGAAGCCGATTTAACAGGGCAAGTCACTGCGGCGTACTTCTCTGTACGCCTCATTCCTCGGGATTTGTCCGCGCTTCGCTTGGACTCCCCACCCTGCGGGCGGGTCCCCAGTTTCGGAAGCCTTGCATATGGACATTTTCCATCAGCCTCTCAGAAACGGGTTTTCCGATAGTCTGGTTTTCAGAGGGAACTTTACATTTACACGGTAGTGGCTTCTATAGTAGCAATACCTTCCAGGCTCTTATATTCATCCGGTGAGGTTACGCGGTGTTGACCCTGGAATCCTTTCAAAAACAATATGACACGACCACTTCGGAGCTGGTGATAAAGGGGCAGGCTTTTCGCTTTTTCATGGCTAAAACGCTTGAGGACTTTGTGGACCAAGAAGATATTTTTCAGGATTTTCCCTTGTGGATCAAAATCTGGGAGACCTCCTTTGTGCTGGCTGAATACCTGGCCGGATTGGATGCGAAAGCGGGAAAGAGGTTTCTGGAAATCGGTTGTGGCCTGGGTGTGGTGGGAATCGTGGCATCCTCATTTGGACACCATGTGACCATGACCGAGTACAATCAAGACGCCCTTAATTTTGCCCGCGCCAATGCCCTGCTAAACGAGGCTTCAAACCTAGAGATCAGAGCGCTGGATTGGTACAACCCTGAAATTGAAGGCCCATTTGACTGTATTGTGGGATCTGAGATCCTTTACAGGGAGGGCCATTTTCAACCCATCCTTAAACTCCTCAGGACTTTCTTAAAAGAGGGCGGTGAAGTCATTCTGGCGGAGGGAATTCGAAAGACGAGTATGGCGTTCATGCATCAAATGGGTGATTACTTTCACATCACGGCCCAGAAGAAGGTCCTCCGGTCCAAGGACAAGGAGATCGCAATCATGCTTTGCAGAATGAAACCGAAAAAATAGTTGGGCTGAGGCTCACTTTACGTCCTTATCTCGCCATCTTTTGTTCAAATTTGTTCATAAAGATCTGCCGGATTTGTTCCAGGCGCTCTTCGTCCCGGGCCTCAAAGCGAAAAACCAGGACTGGCTGGGTGTTGGATGCCCTGACCAAACCCCACCCGCCGTCAAAGAGAACTCTGGCTCCATCCACATCAATCACTTGACGGTCTTTTTTGAACTCTTCAGCCATTTCTGCCACCACCTGAAACTTCATGTCATCCGGGCAATCCAGGCGGATTTCAGGGGTACTCACCATTTGAGGGACTCCAGCCAGGAGTTCCTTGAGACTCTTCCCTTTTCTCGTGAGAATCTCCAGCAAGCGTGCCCCGGCATAAATCGCATCGTCATAGCCGAAGTAGCGCTCGGCAAAAAAGAGGTGCCCGCTCATCTCCCCGGCGAGAAGTGCTCCTTCCTCTTTTAATTTGCTTTTGATTAGGGAGTGCCCCACCTTCCACATGAGGGGCTTACCTCCATGTTTTTCGATATCGTCAAAAAGAACCTGGGAGCATTTCACTTCGCCAATGATCGTTGCGCCTGGATAGCGTTCCAACAGATCCCTAGAAAAGATAATCATCAACTGGTCTCCGAAGATAATGTTACCCTCACCGTCAACCACACCAATTCTGTCGGCATCGCCATCAAAGGCGATAGCCAGATCTGCAGAGGTTTCAGACACCTTCGAAATAGCCGCTTCTAGGTTCTCGGGTACCGTGGGGTCCGGATGGTGGTTCGGGAAATGTCCATCTGGTTCACAGAAAAGCTTCACCACTTCAACGCCCATTGCGGTAAATGCTTCCGGGGCGACCAATCCACCCATACCGTTGCCCCCATCCACCACTGCTTTTACGGATACTTGGCCAGGTTGGAGATTATCGCGGAGGTAATCAAGGTACGGCCCCAAGATTTCGGCGCTTTCCACCCTCCCCTTTCCCTTATGGAATTCTCCTGCCTCTCCAATCTCTCGGATCTCTTGAATCTCCTTACCGTAGATCGTGGCCTTGCCAAGGCTGATCTTGAATCCGTTGTACTCCGGAGGATTGTGGCTCCCGGTAATCTGGATGCCGCCATCCACATCAAAGTAATGAAGGGAGAAGTAAAGGAGTGGTGTGGGAATCATGCCCACATCCAAGACATCAACGCCGGTCTCTAATAAACCGCGCAGTAAAGAATCCCTCAGTTCAGGAGAACTGAGTCGGCAATCACGACCCAGCGTGATCTTTGATGCCCCCTGGCTATGGTAATAGGTCCCAAAGGAGAGCCCCAATTGGTGGACCGTCTCTTGATTCAGTTCATCAGGTACCCGCCCGCGAATATCATACTCCCTGAAGATGTGGGGGTTCATAGCAGATCCTCTTTTTGGGCCCTCCGCAGTTCCTCAACGATTTTTCTGATCTCCTCTGCCTTATTCAGGTCCGCTACCAAAAGGGCGTCAGGGGTATCAATCACCAGACAGTTTTTCAGACCCAGGCAGGCCACCAACCGCCCACTGTGGCTGGAAACAAAACTCTTCTCGCAATCAACAAGAAGGGATTCTCCCTCCACGAGGTTCTGCTGCTGATCATGAGAATGTTTTTTCAACGCATACACGGATGTCCAGGATCCCACATCACTCCATCCGCACTCGCATGGTAGAACAAAAATGGGGCCCTTCGTCTTCTCCATCACCCCGTAGTCAAAGGATATGGTGTCAAGAGGCGGGTAAACCTCCTCCATGACCTTGTCAAAGGCATCCGTTCCTACCACTTTTTTGAGCTCTTTCAGGCCTTGATGAAGATCAGGAAGATGATTCTGGATCTCTTTAAGGATGGTCTCGGGGTTTGCCACGAAGATACCCGCATTCCAATAATAGTCACCGCTTGTAAGATACTTTTGGGCCCAACGCTGATTCGGTTTTTCCACAAATGCAGAGACCTTGTAAGCGGGCAGATCCTTGAAATCGGTTTGCACTTCAGAGCCTTGAATATAGCCATAACCGGTTTCCGGCCTTGTGGGTACAAGGCCCAATGTGACTATTCCTCCCAGCTCAGCAAGTTTTGCGGCCTTACGGAGACCTTCCACAAAGGCGGCGGGATCCCCTATGTAATGGTCTGCTGGAAGGAAGGCCACGGGTCCGTTACCGCCCAGGTGCTGAGCATAGATGGCACCAAGACCGATACAGGGGGCTGTATTTCGCCCTACCGGTTCTGCCAGTATGTGGACATTTTGGCCCTCAAAAAGTTCTTTCGCCTCCTTCAGGTGTTCCCGTCCAAGAACGAGGATCATTTCCTCCTCTCGGGCAAGTGGCTTTAACCTATTGCAGGTCTCCACCACCATGGGATCCTTACCACTGATCTTCAGGAACTGTTTCGGTCTACCCTTGCGGCTAACCGGCCAGAAACGAGTACCGGAACCTCCTGCCATGATGACGACAAACATAGGTTACTCCAGATATGTGATTAATGTTGGATGGCCATGAAAAGCCAGATTGGACTACGATTACATCCAGGTGTGGGGGAGGAGGGGACGGCCCTTAGAGATTTTAGTGACTCCCTCGCCCCGTTCCCCGTTCCAGCTCTGCGAAGCAGGGCCAAAGGTATCAGGTCCTGTAGTCCGAATTAATGGCTATGTAATCAGGCGTTAGATCACACGTAACGACCTGGTCTTCATGTTCCCCTTGTCGGAGATCGATAGTGACAGAGAACTCTTTCTGCGCCATCCTTTTCGAAGCCTGTTTTTCCACGTCAGCACCGATCGCAAGGCCCCCCTTCACGATCTGAATTTCATCAACCCATATGTGGACATCTTCCTCTTGCAAGCTGATATTCGAACGACCCAAGGCTGCCATAATCCTGCCCCAGTTAGGATCCTGACCATAGAAAGCGGTCTTTACCAGGAAGGAGTTGGCGATTGTCCTTGCCGCTGTATCGGCATCCTCATGACTGGCTGCCCCTTTTACTTTCACATAAACCACTTTGGTGGCGCCTTCACCATCCCTCACGATCATGGTAGCCAGCTCATCCATAACGTGGGTCAATCCTATTTGAAACCTCTCATACTCACCAGAGGTTAATTCCCCGTTCCCCGCCATCCCATTGGCCATGGCCAGAACCGTATCATTCGTGCTTGTGTCACCATCCACGCTAATGCGGTTGAATGTGCGCTCAGCGGAGAAGCAAATAGCTTTACTAAGATCAGCCACATCCATACGGATATCGCTTAACAAAAAACAGAGCATGGTGGCCATGTTGGGCATAATCATGCCTGCCCCTTTTGCTATTCCAAGAATCTGATAGGGCTTACCGTCAGCTTCGCCTTCGAATCGGCTTATCTTGGCAAAGGAGTCGGTGGTCATGATCGCTTCTGCGGCCTCTTGCAGGCCCTCTGGCATAAGGTGCTTAGCAAGTTCTGGTATGGTACGCTCAATCCGATTCATGGATAAGGGCGTACCGATGACACCTGTTGACGCAACAAGGACTTCGTCAGGTTTAATCCCCAGTTCCCTGGCCACCAATTCCGCTTCTCTAAGGGCATTGTCCAGACCAACTTTCCCCGTACAGGCATTTGCGTTTCCCGAGTTGGCTATGATAGCTCTCACCTTTCCTTTTCGGATGTTTTCTTGGCTAAGTATAACTGGAGCCGCTTTCACCCTGTTGGTGGTAAAGACCCCTGCCGCAACGGCATCTTTTTCAGAATATATGAGGGCCATATCCAGCCCACCATCTTTCTTGATACCCGCAGCCATTGCCGACGCCTTAAACCCTTGAATGATGTAGTTTGCCATAACCCTGCCCCGCTAATTTTTACCCAAGTTCCTTCTTCCCTGGTCTTTACCAGATATTCTCTGCCTTGTCTTACTATAAAATGCTTATTACCGTCCCCGCACAAAGTGCGGGGACGGTAAAAGTGCCGTTCCCTCTCTGGGCCGGGAGTTTTCAGAAGGAGAGATATAGAATTTTCGCCGGTGGGAGGCTGATACTTTTTGCTTTCCGTCCTCTCAACGGAAAGCAAAAAATTAAAAGGGCTCAGCGTCCTCAGCGTCTCTGCGGTGAATAAGATATCGGAAAAGAACCGTTTCCAGGCGGAAACTATGTTGCGCCACAGCACTTCTTATACTTCTTACCACTACCGCACGGACAGGGGGCGTTCCTGCCGATCTTCTTGCCCTCCCGCTTGACCGTTGCTGGCTTGCCCCCGTCATCCCCGTGGCTAAGATGCATAGCCCTCTTTTTCTTTTTAGGCAGTTCTTCGGCCGGCCTTTGTCGGAGGATTTGAACACGGGAAAGGGTGGTGAGGGTCTCTTCCCTTATTCGATCCATGAGCTCTTCGAAAAGTGCAAATCCCTCCTTTTGATACTCCCGGAGGGGGTCGAGTTGGCCGTAGCCCCTCAGCCCTATTCCTTCCTTCATGTGTTCCATGGCTTGGAGGTGGGCGACCCACAGGTCATCAATGATTTTTAAAATGACAAATCTTTCCAAAGATCTCAGGTCTTCTTCTCCAAATGTCTGCTCCCTTTTCTCAAAAGAGGCTTGGACCTGTTCCATGATCAAATCGGTCAGGTCTTCCACTTTCAACTGATCAAACCTCTCTTCTCCAAGATCTTCAGGCCCGATCTTTGGTGCAAAGCCGAACAATCTGGCGACGTTTTCTTTCAATCCCTGGATATCCCAGTCTTCCGGGTGCTCCTTGGGATCGGTGAAGCCCTCGATCAGGAACTCCACCTTTTCACCGGCCATATTCTGGATAAGGTCTCCTACCCCGTCGCCCCCAAGCAGATCTCTCCTCAGGCTGTAGATGATCTCCCTTTGCTTGTTCATCACATCATCATATTCGAGCAGGTGTTTTCTGATATCAAAATGATGGGATTCCACCTTCTTTTGGGCATTTTCGATGGCCCTGGAGATCAGATTATGCTCAATGGGTTGTCCCTCTTCCATGCCCAGGCGATCCATGACGGAGGATATTCTCTCAGAACCGAATATCCTGAGGAGATCATCCTCAAGGGAAAGATAGAAACGCGAAGTCCCGGGATCTCCCTGTCGGCCCGATCTACCCCTGAGCTGGTTATCGATACGACGGCTTTCATGTCTTTCTGTCCCGAGTATGTGGAGTCCATCCAGATCCACCACGCCGTCGCCCAGCACAATATCTGTACCTCTACCTGCCATATTGGTGGAGATGGTTACGGTCTTTGATTGGCCTGCCTGTGCAACGATTTCCGCCTCCTTCTCGTGATGCTTGGCGTTCAGGACAGAATGGGGAATGCCTGCCCTTTTCAGCATCTTACTCAACATCTCTGATTTTTCGATGGAAATGGTCCCCACGAGGACAGGCTGACCTTTTTCATAGAGTTCTTTGATTTCCTCCAGAACCGCCGTGAACTTCTCCCTTTCGGTCTTATAGATCACATCAGGGTAGTCTGTGCGAATCATTTTCTTGTTGGTGGGTACGACCGTAACATCCAATTTATATGTACTATTAAATTCAGGAGCCTCTGTGTCCGCGGTTCCTGTCATTCCAGCAAGTTTTTCATACATACGGAAGTAGTTCTGGAAGGTAACGGTAGCCAGGGTCTGGTTCTCTTCTGCCACGCTCACGCCTTCCTTTGCCTCCACAGCCTGATGTAGCCCGTCGCTCCATCGGCGACCCGGCATCATACGTCCCGTGAATTCGTCCACAATGACCACCTGACCATCTTTAAGGACATATTGTACGTCCTTCTCGAATAGCCAGTAGGCTTTAATAAGCTGCTGGGTGGCGTGAAGGAGTTCAGAGGAGCGCACATATCGATCTTCCAGTTCCCTGAGGTGCGTCGATTTTTCCCCTTCACTCAGGCTTTCATCGGCCCTGATATTGTGGCTTTCATCATCTATGTCAGGGAGCACGAAATCACCCAGCCCCGCAGTGGAGACGAGTCTGATCCCTTTTTCTGTGAGGTCTACGGAATTGCTGCGCTCGTCAATGGTGCAGTAAAGGTCCTGATCCAACTCGGGTAGGAGTTTCTGGGACCTCAGCATGCTCTCCATCCGATCTATTTCTTTTTTGAAGGCCTGATTATTGGCTAGAATATCCAGAAAAACAGGATTCTTGGGATCTCCCCGTTTGACTTTGAGAAGCATCTCAATGGTCCGGTCCCCGTCATCCTCATCAGTGAGTCTATTTCGCACATCCTTAAGAATGGATCGAATAACGGTCCCCTGATTTTTCTTCAGATTGATGACCAGGGGTTTGACCTCCATGTAGATTTTGTTTTCGCTATGCTCCACGGGGCCGCTTATGATCAGCGGCGTTCTGGACTCATCGATCAATATGCTGTCCACTTCGTCCACAATGGCGTAATGAAAATCCCTCTGCACAAAATCCTCAGAGTCAAACTTCATATTGTCTCTCAGGTAATCAAACCCGAATTCGTTGTTTGTACCGTAGGTTATGTCACAACTATAGGCCTCCTTCCGATCCTCATCGGACATGCCATGAACAATAACACCCACAGAAAGCCCCAAGAAGTTGTAGATCCCTCCCATCCACTCCGCGTCTCGTCTTGCTAGATAATCGTTGACCGTGACCAACTGGACGCCCCTTTCTGTGAGGGCGTTCAGGTAGAGGGGAAGGGTGGCCGCCAATGTCTTGCCTTCACCCGTTTTCATCTCAGCGATCTTCCCTTCATGCAGTACGATGCCGCCGATAAGCTGAACATCAAAGTGGCGCATCCCCAGAGTCCTGACAGAGGCCTCCCGCACAGCAGCAAAGGTCTCGGGCAGCAGATCTTCTAAAGATTCATCCCGTGAATGTCGCTCTTTGAACTCAGCGGTCTTTGCACGAAGCTGGGTGTCAGAGAGGGCCTGAAATTGAGGTTCCAATCGGTTTATGGCATCAACCATGGGAGCCATACGTTTCAACTCCCTCTCGTTCTTACTGCCAAATATTCCTTTTACGACTTTACCGATCATCGGTTGTCAGCAGCTCCATGAGGATGAATAAAGCAAGGTTCTGAGATGGGAAAAATCCTAGAATCGATTATACACTATAAATGAGGAGAAAGAAATTTGAAAGCTAATTGAGAATGTAGCGAATGGGATTCACGGGAAGGCCGTTTAGGTATACCTCGTAGTGGAGATGGGGTCCTGTGGTGCGGCCGGTATTTCCCACCAGCGCGATCTTTTGGCCCCTCTTCACATACTGCCCTTTTTTGACCAGAACTTTGGACAGATGTCCATATCTTGTCTTGACTCCATAGCTATGGTTGATGGTGAGCATCTTACCCATGGCATGGTCTCGCCCTAGGGAAGAGATAACACCATCTGCCGGAGCAATAATAGGCGTATTCATCCGTGTGCTTATATCAATTCCTTTGTGGAATTCCTTTTGATTGGTAAATGGAGAAATGCGGTATCCAAAACGCGAACTGACCCAACCCCGGGTCGGCCATATGGAAGGCGTGCTTGCCAGCATGGTCTTCTGGTTTTCAAGAAATTTGTACAGCTCCTCCTTTTCATTGGTCTGTATGGAGATTTCCGTATCCAGATTATCCAGAGACTTATGCATCAGGCGAACCAATTTCTGGTGGGCCTTTTCAAGGGTGTAATCTGGATTCAATAAGGAAGGATCAGAGCCTCCGATACCCAAGAACTGTGAATTATCCTTATCGGTTTCCAGGTTGACCATGGTTTTCAGTTTTTGATCAAATTTCTTGAGTTCGACTAATTTTACGCTGATTTGATCAATCTTATGGGTCAGGGCAACAAGTTGTAGTTTCTGCTGCTCATTTTCCTTCTCCAATTGGCCGAGCCGTGGGACTTTTGCCTTTACGGCGCGGTAGTCCCTGATACCCCAGGCGAGGGCAAGAACAGCTGATAGGAAGATGAGGAAGACGAAGAAGAGGAGAAACCTAGGAATCTTCAGTTGCGTGACCTTTCTTGATGCCCCAGGAAGGAAAACGATGGTGACTTTTTTTGCAGCCAAAATGCGCTCTCTTTATAAATTTTAACTTTAAAGATTAACTATAATTAAGTTTATTTTAGCACAAAGGCCTCACAGATGTCAACCCAGATGCCCTAGGCGCCCACCTTCATATTCCTTTCTGAGAAGAATGTCAAAATGTTTTTTGCAAGGGATTGGCTAATTCCAGGGACAAGGACAAGATCTTCAAATTTTGCCTCAGAGACGCCCATTAGGTCCCCGAAATGCACTAGTAGAAGCTTCCTTTTCTTTGGCCCAATACCTGGTATTTGATCCAATTCGGATTCTTTGATGCGTTTTCCCCTCAGTTTGCGGTGGTATGTGATAGCGCGCCGATGCGCCTCGTCACGGATCCGCATCAAGAGAAGAAGTACAGGATGTTCGCTTTTTAAAGAAAGGGGATTTTTTCGACCAAAGATATAGATCTTATCTGTTTTACTCCTTTTTCTGTCATCCGCTTTCGCGATGGCGACCACGTCTGGGAGCTCCAGCCCAGGGAAATTGCGCATCGCCTTTTTTACGGCCAAGAGATGGCCCTTGCCTCCATCCACCAGAAAAAGATCAGGGGGATTGCCTTTGGAGAGTCGCCGGGAGACGACCTCAGACATCATGCCATAATCGTCTATTCCCTGGATCCCCTTTATTTTATAGTTTCTATACCCGGACTTGTAAGGTAAACCATCCCAAAAAGAAACAATGGTCCCTACTGCCTGGTCACCACGCAATGTAGAGATATCGATTCCTTCCATGGCCCTTGGGATCTTTTTCAGCCTCAAAACAGATTTTGCCAGGACCATCAGATCATCCTTCTGGATTTCCGTACGCGTGCTGAGGAGATTTTCTGCATTTGTCACCGCCATCCTGACGAGGCGGCGTTTTTCTCCTTTTATTGGATGATGTACGGATACCTTCTTGCCAGCCAGGTCAGAGATCCAATCGCTCAGAGGTGGTAGGTCTTCAACAGACTCAGAGATGAAGATGTGTTTTGGAATGAAAGACTCTTGAGCATAATATTGCTTCAGGAAGGCTTCCATGATCTCAGAACTGGACACCCCCTTATTTCTAAAAAGGTAATCGCGGCTACCCAAGAGATATCCCTTTCGTATGAAAAGAATGACCACTTGGAACCTTCCATTTTCCTGCGCAAGGCCAATCACATCCTGATCTTCCATCTTAGGGGAGACCACATGCTGTCGTTCTATGGTGGCTTCCACAGCCCTGATTTGATCCCTCATGCGAGCGGCCTTCTCGAAATCGAGTTGTTCTGAGGCCTGTGTCATATTTTTTTTCAGCTGCCTGATCAGTTCACGGTTGCGACCTTCTAAAAAGAGCTTTACCTGATCGACGATCTCCCTGTATGCGGAAACGGAGACCTCATGTACGCAAGCACCCAGACATCTGCCCAGTTGGTAATTGAGACAGGGCCTGGATCTCTTCGGTAGATCTCGGCCTTTGCATTTTCTTAGGTGAAATATCCTGTCGATCAACTTGAGGGTACTACGGACAGAATTGGCAGAGGAGAAAGGCCCGAAGTAGAGGGCGCCGTCTTTCTTGATCTTTCGGACAATACTCAACCGGGGAAAAGGGTTTTGGATATCAAATCGGAGACAGGGATACCGCTTGTCATCCCTGAGGATAATATTGTAGCGAGGCATATGTCGCTTTACGAGAGTATCCTCGAGAATAAAGGCTTCTTTCTCTGTGGCTGTAAGGAAGTAATCGAGGCCTCCGGCCTTATTCATCATCAAGGCCGTTTTGTGGGGAAGGTCGCTAGAAGGCTTGAAATAGGCTAAAACCCTTTTTTTGAGGTTCTTTGCCTTACCCACATAGATAATCTGATCGGCTTGGTCTTTAAAGATATAAACGCCAGGTCCTTCCGGTAGATTGAGACGAAGAGATTCTGGGGCCAGGTCGTGGAGAGTCAGAGGTGCTTCGTTCATGGGTTACCCACTCTTACATCATCCCATAGCCGGTGAAGACGCTTGACCATAATGACGAGATTGTGCGGGTTTCCCTCCCTATCCTTGGCATAGTCCTTCAGGACCCCTGTTTCAAGGAACTCCAGTTTCTTGACGCTTCTTATAAGCGCCGCGTCTCTGTCTTCCACCAATTGCATGATGAGCGTTTCCAGCTCCATGGCCATGGCCAGATTGATGAGATCTAGAAGCATCCATGTGGCCAGATGTTTTCCACGAAAAGAAGGGTCAACAGAGATGCGGATGTTGCCAATGTGACTTTTGGCCCCGTAATATTTCCTAAGCAAAGTGGCGTGAGCAATAATCTGGCCTTCCAATACACACACGATAGAGTGCGCCCTATCTGGATCCATATTTTTTACCCAATTCTCAATCAGTTCGAAATCAGCCACATTGTGATCAAGAAACCATTTGTCGTCTTCAGATAAACGGCTGAACATCCTGAAGAGGATATCTTCATCCCCTTTCCGCAGTGGCCTTAGGGTGACCCCGGTCCCGTCTTTTAGAATGAGTTCCTTGGGGTAGTCTTCGAGCATTATAGGTGTCTCCGAAACAGGTCTCACGGATCTGGTTCTTTTTGATCTATATCAATAGACCCAGATTCGCCGTCCAATGTGGTATTGAGGACTGAAATCATAAACTTATGGGATACTCCTGATCACCAGCAAGGTATTACCTGCTCGTTGAGCCTTGCGACATCCCGCTAAAAGCGGGGGCGCCGAGGAGCGGCAACTGAGGCGTATGGATCAATACGCCGCAAGCCTGCACCCGCGAAGGCGGGGGGAGGGGGGAGGAGCGATCGCTTGCCCGCCTCTGGCGGGAAGGCAACGCCGCTCTTTAGATCCCGTCTCGGCGGGGAGATGATGCCTTGATGGTGGATCAGGGATGGCATAACGGACTTGCACACGTTTAGGGTAAGTGATAGAAATGGAGGGAGTCAAGGGAATTGTCTGTGTGGGGCTGCCCGCCATTGCTCTTGCTCAGGCGAGGCAGGCTGGTCTGTGGCTAAAGAAGTCCTGGGATGAGGTGGGACGATGTGGATTCAGAAAATGCTCCCTATATTCACTGTTCTCATGGTGTTCTTCGCTTTGAATGGGTGTGCTGGGACAAAAAAACCTTCACCTATCATGGCAACCATACAAGGCGTTTCAGAGCATTTTAGGATCGGTCAAATATTGGACCTCAAAACAGGAACCGTGCTCTCTTTTGATCAGTTAATTGATCAGATCTCTTCAAAGGACCTTATATTTATTGGCGAGGTACATGACAACCCTGAACATCATCTGATACAGGTTCAGATTCTACAGGCCCTTTTGGCATGTTGCGGCCCCATAAGCATTGGCATGGAGTTTTTTGAAAAGCCGCAGCAGCCCACCCTTGATCGCTATCATCAAGGTGACTTGGAGGAAAGCGAGTTTTTAGAAGAAGTGGACTGGGGATCCGATTACCACTTCTATCGGCCCCTCATACAAATGGTCAAGCAGCATGGGGCGGCGGTACTGGCCATTAATGCGCCCCGCGATGTGGTAAAAAAGGTGGCAAGGCAGGGTTTGGAAAGCCTGGATGAGCCTGAGAGGAACAAGATAGCCAAGGTGATCGATCTAAGCAACCAGGCCCATCGCACCTACGTCCGAGAGGCTTACGAGCGACATGCCCATGGGGACCTGCAAGAATTTGATTACTTCTATGAGGCTCAGTGCGTATGGGAAGACACAATGGCAGAGAGTTTGGCAGAATATTTGAAGGCAAATGGGAGAAAGCTGATTGTTTTTACAGGAAATGGACATATCATCAACAAGTTTGGTGTTCCAGACAGGACCATTGAGCGAATTGCTGTTTCCATGGTGACCATAATGCCCTATCCTTTAAGTGAAGAGGTAACCATAGAAAAAGAGACAGCCGACTATGTCTGGCTCACTGCCGATTACCCGCCCAGGCCAAGAGGGCATCGAAAATGAATCATGACCATTTCATGATGCACGAAGAACCCGATTTTCAATTCTGCCCAGTTTGCGGGGGAAGGCTGGATTCTTCAAAACTGAAGGAGAATGAACCGGCAAGGCTGGTCTGTTCCGATTGCGACTTCATCTTTTATCTGGATCCCAAGTTGGTGGCCACGTCTGTGGTGGAACTTGATGGAAGGATCGTGCTCCTAAGACGTGGCATTGAGCCCCAAAAGGGCAAATGGGTTGTGCCCGGGGGATATGTGGATCGAGGTGAAGCCGTGGAGGCTGCAGCACTAAGGGAGACAGAGGAGGAATGTGGAATCAGAACCCGCATCAAAAATCTCCTTGGGATCTATTCATATCCAGGTCGACCGGTGGTCGTAGTCGTGTATGTGACTGAGTATTTGAAAGGGGATCTCACTGCGGGGGACGAGGCCCAGGAAGTCAAGCTGTTCCCGCTGGAGGAAATACCCTGGGATGACCTGGCCTTCCCAAGCACAGCAGATGCCCTGAGGGATTATTGTAGCATAAGAAATGTCAGTTGTTAGTGGTCAGTTGTCCGTTTTCCTTCAAACAACGGACCAAGGACCACTGACAACATACCAATTTGAAAGGAGAGAGATCGTGGCGGTCATGATAAAGCCTGAAAGAATCGAAGACTTGAGTCCTGAACAGTTGAAAGGAATCATGGAAAGATCTATGGAGGATATCTCCACTGTGTATGAGGAGATGCGTAAGATCGTAGAAGATATCAGGGGTAACGGAGATGCCGTCTCCCTAAAGCACTACAAAAAGCACAAGGAGGACATCTCCCCAGCGGACCTTGAGGCGACCCGAGAAGAGATAGAGGAGGCCTACAAGGAGCTAGATTCAAAGGTGTTAGATTGTCTCAAGATTGCGGCTGAGAACATTACCAAGTTCCATCGTGCTCAGCTTGAGAGGGACATGTGGTCTATAGAGATTTCAGAGGGCATCCTGGCTGGTCGAATGACCAGGGCGATGGATATTGTCGGTTGCTACATTCCCGGAGGAACGGCGGCCTACCCCAGTTCCATTCTGATGACAGTTCTGCCGGCCAAGGTGGCTGGCGTCGGAACTATTGTGGCAGTGACCCCTCCCAGTAAGGGGATGGTGGCAACCCCCGCCACCCTGGTGGCAGCGGATCTGGCAGGCTGCGATCGTATTTTTAAGGTGGGAGGTCCGTGGGGCGTAGCGAGTCTGGCCTATGGAACACAGACCATACCAAGGGTGGACAAAATCGTGGGACCAGGGAACAAATATGTCACCGCTGCGAAAATGATCGTCTACGGTCAAGTGGATATCGATTCTCCGGCAGGCCCAAGCGAGGTCTTGATTTTGGCTGATGAGACGGGAGATGCGGATTTGATCGCTGTGGATTTTCTATCTCAGATAGAGCATGATCCAGACTCAGCAGCCGTGTTGGTCACCACCTCAGAGAATCTGGCAAAAAAAGTCAGCGATTTGATCAATGGGGAATTTGAGTCTCTTCCCAGAAAAGAGATCTTTGAATCTTCGCTCATCAAGCACTCCCGCGTGCTGGTGGCCAAGGATATGGAGCAGGCGATCGATTTTACAAACGAGTATGCGACTGAGCATCTTCAGATCCTCACGGAAGACCCCTTTATTACCCTAAACAAGATAAACCACGCTGGATCCGTTTTTTTGGGGCCCTATGCTCCTGTCCCAGTGGGTGATTATGCATCTGGGACCAACCACGTTCTCCCCACGGGCCAGTGTGCACGCATGTTTTCGGGTCTTTCAGTGGATGACTTCATCAAAAAGCCCACGTTCCAGTATTTGAGCAAAAAGGGTCTGTCCAGTCTGAAAGAGGTGGTCGTGACACTTGCTGAAGCAGAAGGCCTTCCCATGCATGCTAAGGCAGTCCAAGCACGATTCAAATAGTTTCCGAAATGGAAGCGGTTCTTTTCCGCAATCTCTGCGTCAATCTTCGGGATTTGCTTGTGCGACATACTCATGGTATGCCTCCGTGCAATCCCTTGATTTTCTTGACCTTGCAGAAAACTCCTCGTTTCCATTTCGGAAACCGACATGGTTTGGTAACGAGATATTAGGCGCCAAAGACGCCGTGAATAAATTCTAAATTCAAATATCTTAAGCAATGAAGCTCTCCGCCGAAAGTGTACTGTTAAGTCTTTGGTGATTTGAGTTTGGGATTTGAAAATTGTTTTCTACTTTGCATTTGGGATTTGGAACTTTTGACCGTATACGCGGCTCTTATTTTGGTCTCCGTATGTCGATGGAGCTTCGGTAAGCTCATAATAACTAGCAAGGAGGAGGTTGCACTATGGCTGATATCAAAGGCTACAACATGCCAGATGAACTCTATTACCACGAGGAACATAGCTGGGCGCGAGTGGACGGCACAAAAGTGACCGTTGGAATGACGGATTTTTTCCAAAAGGAGGCAGGCGATATCGTATTTGTGGATCTTCCCGATGAAGAAGACGAAGTGAGTCAGGGCGAAGTCTGCGGGAAAATCCAGTCAAGGAAATGGATCGGCAACCTCGTCGCCCCTGTCTCCGGTGAGATCGTGGAGCTGAACGAGGAACTGGAAGAGGATACCAGTCTTATAAACACAGATCCCTATGGTGGGGGCTGGATAATTGTCATCGAGGCGAGCGATCTGGAAGCAGACTTGGGGAATCTGATCCAAGGGGACGCTGTTGCGGATTTTGTGGAGAAAGAGATCAAGAAGGCCGAGGAGGAGAAGGCCAAGGCTGAATAAAGATGGCAGAACGTTGGCGTCTTTTCAAAAATATATCAAGAGCTGTTTCCACTGCCGAAGGACTGGCTCTGGACGACACCCTACCGCAATCTGTGGCTCATCATCAATCCCCGCCAATACTCCACCTTTACACATTCGTCCCATCCGTCATTGTGGGTAAATACCAGGATATTGAGGCGGCCCTGAGGCTTGATAGATGCAGGGCAAGGGGGATTGAATACAACCGGAGGAGCACGGGCGGTGGCACGGTCATAATGGGGCCCGAGATCGTCGCATTGGGCCTGGGGATCAACGTGGATTATCCTGGACTCAAAGGGGGATTAGGAGGGGTCTTCGAACCCCTGGCCCATGTTTTGTGTAAGGCCTTAGAGGGATTTGGCATTCAATCCTATTTTCAGCCCAAAAATGACCTGGAAGCTGCTGGGAAGAAGATAGCAGGGTTGTCCGCAGCCTATGAGACAGGGAGGAGTTTGCTCTTTCACACCAGTCTGCTCGTGGACTTCGACGTCCCGCTGATGACAGATATCATGAATACTCCCTTAATCAAGCTCAGTGACAAGGGGTACAACTGTTTCAGCCAGCGAATGACCACTGTCTGCCAAGAAGTTGGAGAAGATGTCCCTGTAAAGCGAGTGGTGGATGCCATCGAGATATCCTTTGAAAAAGAATTCGGAATCGTTTTCCAGAAAGACGAACCAGATGACTGGGAAAGAGAGGTTATTCAGCGCTACAGCAGGGAGAGGTACACCAACCAGGCATGGATCTTTTCCCATAAGCATCCAAGAGCCAGGATGGGATTGGGCAGGCTTAAGACCAGGGGAGGACTTTTGGAGATCTACCTTGCCTTGTCAGGCGGATCCATTGAGAATGTGATTATCACTGGGGATTTCTTTTCCACCAGTGAGGATATCAACCGCCTTGAGAAGGCGCTGAAATGGACTTCAGCACGAGAGGAAAGCATAGGAGAAAATCTTTCAAGGGTATGGAAGGATGACATGATTTATGGCCTCGACGTCCCTTCTCTAACCAAGGCTATTATTAAGGCTAAAGAAAACCAAGTTAGGTTATAACATTTTGGATTTTGGATTTTAGATTTTGAAAAGCTGTCTTGTACCCTCCAGGACCGTTTGGCTGGAGTTAAGAATATAAAGACCTTTGCTAATAATGCGCCAAAGGTACTTGGCATCCTTTTGTCCGGCCAGGTCGGCCGGACAAAATGTCTGCGTAGGTCTGCGGCTAACAAGACCGAGAAAAATGTCAAACGAAATTCAAAGCCCTGAATATGTGAAAATGAGCCATGCCACGGCCATCTCTCTCGGGTTGATGGAGGGGAGGATGTATCGCGGCGCGGTGAACCGATGCGTGAACCTGCTGTATCATTACCCTGAAGGGTGTTCTGCTAATTGTGCTTATTGTGGCCTGGCCAAGAGGCGTCCCGGAACCTATGAAGAAAAGAGCTTCATTCATGTGGATTGGCCCATATACCCGATGGATGAAGTCATTGATGCCATCAACAAGGCCCCTCCATACGTTAAACGTACCTGTATCTCCATGATCACCAACGGCAAGTGCCGCCAGGACACTCTGGTGTTGGCGCATCGGCTGAAAAATGAAACCGCCATTCCCGTTTCCGTCCTTATCAGCCCCACCATACTAGAGAAGGAAGATTTGGTCGCCATGAAGGAGGCGGGCGTTGATAAGGTGGGTGTGGCCATAGACCTGGCCACACCAGAGCTCTTTGACAGGTACCGGGGAGCTGGTGTTTCAGGACCCCACAGATGGCAGAAATACTGGGAAATTCTGACGGCAGGCCTTGACGTTTTTGGGAAGCTCCATGTTGGCGCCCATCTCATGGTGGGTCTGGGTGAGACGGAAAAGGAGATGGTCTCCTTGATGGAGAGAATGTGGCAGATGGGTGTTGTGAATCACCTGTTTTCATTCTTTGCAGAGGAAAGTTCCGGCCTGGCCGCCCGACCCCAGCCCCCTTGGCCCAATTACTTGCGGATACAGTTGGCCCGGTATCTGATCGAGCATGAACGGTGTTGTTTTGATGATATGAAATTTGACGGGCCCGGACGCATCATTGATTTTGGGCTTGCCCCGGATACATTAAACCAAGTCATAAACGTTGGCGCACCCTTCATGACCACAGGTTGTCTGGGACCAGATGGAAAAGTGGCCTGCAACCGCCCCTTTGCTAATTGCCTGCCTGATGTGAAGCAGTGGAACTATCCCTACACGCCCAATGCTGAGGAGCTCACCCTCATCCACGAGAATATCTTTAAAATGGGATAGACCGGCCAAAAATCTTTTGACAAGATAAGTAAAAGGTATTACTTTGATTCTTTTGACTGGGCCGTTAGCTCAGTTAGGCAGAGCAGCGGACTTTTAATCCGTTGGTCACAGGTTCGATTCCTGTACGGCCCACCAATTATCTTCTATGACATTTCGATACAGGGAACGAAGAGATACTGGATGAATTGAATATATCTTATTTATATAGTGCCCAGTATCTAGCATCCAGAATCGCTCCGCCTGAGCCAGTCAGATATTTTGTTAGAAGAATCGCTGGTTCACCACGGGGCTACATTAGGAAACAAGCTTTGGACCCTCTCTGGGGTGAACACCTCGGCGGTGGCCATCACTTTGCTATCAAGCCTGTTGTTTGGATAGCGTCCCCATCGTCTAGCCAGGTCCAGGACACCGGCCTTTCACGCCGGCAACACCGGTTCAAATCCGGTTGGGGACGCCAGTCTGCCTTTAAGAGGGGTTAGGACAATTCCTAATCCCTTGTTTATTTTGGATGTTCATTCGAGAGTGATGATCAATGGCTAAAGGCAAGTGGATATGGATTATATGGACATCAGCCTTTGTGGTGATCCTTCAGGCTGCAAATGGCCTGGGAATAGAGATTACTGACAAGCTTTCCATTGGAGGCGTCCTGGTTGGTGCTTACCAGTACCAGGACCTCGCCAGTGGGCCCGGCTTTAGCAACACCGGTCGAGGTGCGGTCCCGTTCCAACCGGAGATCAGCTTTAAGCTGACCCAAAAAGATGAGCTCTCTGCCACGCTTGGTTTTGCGGCGGGAAACGGGCTTGGCGAGGTCACACCGTTTACCCTTGACCCGTGGGGCGCTGCGCTGGAAGATGGCGTCAAAGACATTAATGGCCGCAACCGCGATTACCTGCTCACCGCTTGGTACGCACACACGTTTACCTTCAGTGGCGATCACGCGCTTCAACTCACGGGAGGCATCATCGATGCCACCGATTATTTAGATCAGAACGCATTTTCCAACGACGAGTTCACGCAATTCATGAATGAGGCATTGGTCAACGCACCCAACGCTTTTCTACCTTCTTATGACATTGGCGGTGCCGCGGATTGGGACATTGGCAATTTCGAAATAGCGGCAGTTTACATGAACATTGGCGAAAATGACGATGGCAATAACTTCAACTACTACGGTATTGAGCTTCAATACAATCTGAATACGTCTCTCGGGGAAGGCGGGTACCGGGTGATCCTCAGCTACGGCAGTGAGGATTTTCTTGATCCAACGGGTGAAAATCTTGAATCGCGTTCTATCCTCCTCTTTTCCTTTGATCAGAAATTTGGCGAAATTATCGGTGCCTGGGTTCGCTTCGGTTTTCAAGACGACAAGGCAGCCGTGAATTACGAGAGCATTTATTCTGGTGGTATCGACATCAGTGGCAGCGTCTGGGGGCGGCAAGAGGACAACATAGGTATCGGTTATGGTTATCTGCGTGGTGGTAATCAGGACATCGACAAAACGCAAGTGGCCGAAGTCTATGCTCGTTTCGTGCTTTATAAATATTTTGCCCTTACATTGGATGTGCAGTACATGAGGGATGACCTGAAATCCGGTGATGGCCCAAAGGGTTTCATATACGGTATCCGAATGGCCGCACATTTCTAATCCTCCAGATAATATCACTCCACTGAATTTCTGCAGGAATCAGAACATCCACATTTCCATGTTACAAGGTTGAGGACGCCAGTCTGCCTAAAAAGGCTATAAACAGCTCCGGACGCCACGTCAAATGGCGTTTTATATTTAATTTTCGTCAGAAATCGAGTAAAATTTATATTACCGAAGCATCCTCAATGCACAACGGATTTGAGCGAACGGATTTCGTACAAGCGGATGTGGAATGAGAATTGGTATTGGAAAATAGGAGGAAATGGATGAAGAAAAAAATTATCTTAATAATGTTTGTGACAGCGGTTTTTGTGTTCTGCGGTACCGTTGGATTTGCACAGGAAATGGAGAAAAAGTTCGGCATCGGGGCAAGGGCAGGATTTTACAGGATTGCTGACGACGACACCCCGCAGGGTGAAATCAAATCCAGCGGAACGCTTTATGGAGAAGCCAACCTCACCTATTTTTTCGTTGATTATTTCTCTCTGGAATTGAGCGCTGGATATGTGAAACCGAATTTGGATTTGACACAGAACTCAACGGGTTATGTTGTGGAGTATGGTGAGCTCGAACAGATTCCTTTTCTTTTGACCGCACGGTTCCATTGGTGGAATGACATTCCTAAAGTGGGCCTCTATGCGGGTGGAGGGCTTGGATACTTTTTCAATGACTTTAGTGTTTCCGACACGTATAGCATTAGTAATCCGGGGCTTGCGGTTGAAGCAGATGACAGTCTTGGTGCGGTAGTCAGCGTAGGGCTTGAATACTTTATTACGACAAAATGGGCCCTCAATGTGGATCTAAAGTATATTTATAATCCGGTTGACTTCCTCCAAACACAGCCTGGTGTGAGTCCCTCAGCGTTTGATCTTAATCTAAATACATTCCTCGGCGGCGTAGGGATTAAATATTACTTCTAAGGAGACGTAGAAGTTTCTCCAGTTCATGGTTGTTTCAATAAAGGCAGACTCGCATTGACTCTGCCTTTTTTATGTCTATGCCTCTATAGAGTTTACCAGCTGCTGCCGATGAATCTTCTATTTCATCACCAACGAGAACTGCCTTAAATTTCTAAAATCTTACAGAAATGCAAAGGCCGCTATAAAAGCGGCCTCAGCTCTGACGGTGTTTGGTTTATTGTTTCGTATGTGAATGGCTGCCGCGCGGTATCTTTCATTGCCTTACCGCACGCGGTCGATAGGGGGACCCGT
This sequence comes from Desulfobacteraceae bacterium, assembly GCA_050122535.1. Lineage (GTDB taxonomy): Bacteria > Desulfobacterota > DSM-4660 > Desulfatiglandales > HGW-15 > JASFEQ01. The sequence continues at coordinate 30,171 of JASFIT010000002.1, forward strand.
AAGAGTGATCCTGCCACCACTACCTCAGCAAGTAGTGCCTCGTCATTCCCATACCTCCTGAAAGGAAGCACAATTCCGCCGTCAGTCGGAATGCCGAGTTTTCCGTGGCATGAGAGTGACACCCAATGTCTCACTCCCATCTCAATTTGCTGATTTGCTGGCCTATATTTAACATGGATTTATAGATAAGTCAAGCACTTACTCGCCTTCGCGCGAATGGCCCGCAGTTTGCTCCACTTGCTTCCATGAAACATATGCCAACGCGTTGTTCTCTCCTCGTTCCTCTTCTCAACACGTCATTTGAGAAGATACACGCCAGGCGAGGGATCTCCGTGTTTAGCCGCCGGGTTTGCGGTGAAAGATTTTTAAAAGCCAGGCGCCGATATCCTGAATTTCTTCTATGCAAACACCGTGCATTATGGGATATTCACGCCAACTGATCTGATAGCCCAACCGCCCCAATGCTTGTTTGGTCCGGATGCCATGGGCCACCGGAATCACCGGGTCCATGGTGCCATGGGCCATCATGATGGGGATGTCTTTGTTGATGAGACTGATTTCCTCCGCGATGTTCTCTGCGGTGGGCAAATAGGTGGATAGAGCCAATACGCCTGCCAGGTGCTTCCCATACGTCAAGCCGGTATGCAGCGAGATGGCCCCACCCTGAGAAAAACCTGCCAAGAGAATCCGTTCAGAAGGCATGCCGGATTCCATTTCGTTTTGAATGAGTGTGTCCAGATGATCAACGGATTCATAGAAATCATCCAGTTCTATTCCGCCCGATCCTGGAATACCGGTCACGTCGTACCAGGCCCGCATAATCATACCTGCATTAATGGTCACTGGCCGCTTGGGCGCATGAGGAAAAACAAACCGGATCGGTAGGGTTTCCGGTAGGCGTAGCTCAGGAACGATGGGTTCAAAATCGTGACCATCAGCGCCTAAACCGTGAAGCCAGATAATCGATGCATAAGGCTCGGACTTTGGGATTATTTCAACGGAGTCCAACAGTGCCATAATATTAAGTTAACAACTCGGCATCATCATGGGAATAGGGAGGATCAGATGCGCTTCCAAATATTCTTCCCGCCAGAGAGTATCACCTAAGACAGATTACCTATTATACACATGAACATGAATCAAGTGTAGGGTCGCCCCTTCTTACAACATCCCGGGTTTTGGATTGGCCTTGATACACAATCCGCTTATCCTAGCATTTTTTTCTGGAAAAACACCTTTTTATCGGATACTTAAGGGAGTGGTGGTGAAGTAGAAACCTCCTGTTTTTGATGGCTTGGATTTGAGAATGATCGCATGATCACTATTGAAGAAGAAAAATACATATTGGACTGCGCATATATTCCAGAGCACATCGTCGGGTTGTTGACAAGTGTATCGGGCGGGGAACCGTTTCTTTTTCAAAATTATTTTTGTTGCCGAAACGAGGATTGGATCATTCTTGTAGGGTATCCCTTGGAGAGAAATTTCAGCGTTAAGGATCTCGAAGCCGTTATGGATGAAACAAAAAAGAGGTTTCGCCCCAAGTACCTATCTCTTATCGCACCAGAATTGATGCCTTCACTTAGCGCATTATGTCAGGAAAAGGAAAGCGACAACTACTATACCCTGGGCATTCCAATTGGCCCTATAAAGAGCAGCATAAGGCGCCTGATTAGAGCAGCACAGGAAAACGTGACGGTAGAACGATCCCGTGAAATGGGAGAAGCACACAAAGAGCTTACAGAGGAATTCATTGAGAGAGCCAATCCACCCCTTCGGGTCAGAAATCTCTTTTCCAGGATGCCCCATTATGTCAGTCATACAGAAGACGCCATTGTCTTGAATGCATGGGACAAAAACAAGAATTTGGTAGCATTCTATGTGGTGGATCTTGCGGCAAAGGACTTCTCTGCTTATGTTATAGGGTGCCATTCCAAGAGAAATTATGTGCAGGGGGCATCCGATTTCTTGTGCCATGAAATGGTTGAGATGAGTGCGGAATACGAGAAGAAATATGTGCACCTTGGTCTTGGTGTGAATGAGGGAATACGAAGGTTCAAAATGAAGTGGGGAGGCGTGCCTACGAGAAGATATGAGATGTGTGAACTCGTGTTGAAGAAACCTTCCATAATGGATGCTATTCGCTTGGTGAGATAGAGATCCTTAATACCCCGATCCTGCTCTTCCGGGAAAAAAAGGTATAGAAGAGAGATGTTTTTCAGGAAATCTAAAGAAAAAGAGATGAAAATGATCTGGAAGGTAAAGAAAGAAGACAAAAGGTCGTACCTTGTTGGCACTGCCCATTTCTTTCCCTACAGCTTCAGGACTTCGCTTTCCAAATATTTAAAAGATGCTACCGTGGTATTGTTTGAAGGCCCTCTTGACGAACAGAACATGGCCAAAGTGGTGAATGCGGGTACCAATAATGAGAATGAGGCACACCTCTTTGAGCAACTGGATAGAGAAACTATTGACCGCATCTCCGAGGCCCTGGTTCCCGTATGCCGGGGCAAGAGTTCGTTCCTCTTTTTTAATCCTCGTACGTTACGCGAGGAAAACCCGGTTTACGAAATGATTAAAGGAATGAAGCCCTGGCTTGCTTTTTTCACCATCTGGTCCAACTACTTGGAGAGGAACGGGTGGCGACATTCGGTGGATTATGAGGCTTACACGCTTGCCCAAGAAATGGACAAGGAGGTGGTCTTTCTCGAAACCATTGAGGAGCAGATAAAGGTCTTGGAAAGCCTTTCGGTTGAAAGAATTCGGTATTTCCTGGAAAGTGTCGACCAGTGGAAAGAATACGCACGAGAGTACGTAAAGTCTTATCTGGATGGAGATTTGGAGAATCTAAAGTCCATGTGGAGCAGGTTCCCAACCCGTCACTCTGCGGTAATAGGCGACCGCGATGAGGTCCTCTACAAAAGGATGCTGGCCTACCTGGAAAAGGGGGATGCTGTAGCGTTTGTGGGTGCGCCTCACCTCCGGGGAATAGGCCAGTTGCTCCGTGCTGACGGGTATGAAGCGCAAAAAAAGGTTCAGCCTGCCCCCTCGCGCGTCAGCACCGGAGTCTTTAATTTCTGAAAATGGGCTCCTCCCGGTAATTCATGGACATGGATACAGGGGATTTTCCAGAGAAAGGGATAGAGCGGAGCTCTCGGGTCTGACGCGCAGAGGGCTAGGGTCTAAGGGTAGCGGGAGAGATAGGAAGTATGACTTGAAGTTTTAATTAGAAACCAGTCTTTTGAAATCCCTATTCTTCCAGAGGGCCTTGAAACAGTTGGCTTCCCTCACTGTCTTTTTTATCCCAGGATCAGTTTCTATTGCCTTTTTTAATTTGGAAAGTGCCTCTTCCTTTTTGCCCTCAGCAACGCATACACTGGCAAGGTTGTACCATGCCGGAACAAGGGTTGGTCTTATCTCGGTGGCCTGATTGAATGCCACTCTTGCTTCGTCATATCTTTCGAGCCTGAAGAACTCAGCACCTTTGTTATTCCACAGCACGGCAAGATCTGGTTTTACCTTAACCGTCTTCACACCATTTTTCCTCATTCCTATAAATCCTCCTTTACCTTTTTTACGAGCAATATCTAAACCACATGGCAGTGGTAAAGCTAATGAACCTCATGTTGGGATGCGTTTTCCAAAATCTCCAAGGCCACCAAATAATGACCCCTGAAACGCCCTTCATCCTTCGATATGTGTCGTATCGTCGTCTTTAAGGCATTGGTGGGATAACCTGACTCTCCTGAATAAAATTTCATGTCCAGTGTGTCCCCCTCCTTTAAGCGGGACAAAATCGCAGAGTCTTCCTTGACCAAAACACACATCGACATGTCCGCCGTATTCCAGATTCTGAATTGATAGGGGAGTTCGATTCCCTTTATGGAAAATTCCACACTGTGATATTCATCCCCATTTCCTTTAACGTCCAAAGTGTGTTCCCCTGCTTTGCAGGTATACTTACCATCTTTCAAAGGCTTTTCCTCCGAGGTTCTAAGCCTATCCCAACAGGAATTTTCGCGTCCGTTGAGGACTGATGTATAATTAGCAATATTTATGCCAAATTATAGTTACATGATTCACCTCTCTTGCACCCACACAAATTCCACGAAAATTACCAGCAATAACAATATGTTGGGGGAAAATGTGCGGTGATTTATCTTTTCATGCGGGATGAAATGTCATGAAGAACTGAGTTCCTCTCCGGTTCGTGTGTCTAAACTGTCTAAAATATCATACGTTTCTTGGGGGGGCAGTTATGATTAAAGATACAGTCTGGGGAAATTTATGATCCCATAGGAACTTTCAAAGAGGAGATTCCTTTTGTGGTAATTGGCATAGAGGGATGCGTCCAGCGTGTTACCCGCATCTACACTTGCATCTTGCAGGTGGACGGTAGGCATGGGAAAGAGGATGGCGGCTGCTAACTGGCGGCAATTCTGCTCTAGGATTCTTTTCAGGTTCAATCGGTCGGGCCGTAAAGCTGCATAGCCCTTCGCTCAAAAGCTTGGACACCGCGTCGCATGATGTCACTGAACAAGGGGCCCGCAACCCTTTCGAGAAATCTGGAGCGCAGCTCAAAGCCGGCATAGAAATGGGTAAGGCAGCTAGACTCGTCTGCCCGGTCAAAGGTCCATCGGACAGCAAAGTAGAGGAAGGGTCCATCGCTGGAGCTGATTTCAATGTGCTCGGGTCGTGTGAAAATGGCCTGAGTGACAAAACTTGTATGAAACCTCCCCATTCCCACCTCCTGGTCCACAAACACAACATCCCCATCGCGTTCTATGATGGTTGCTTCGTGCCATCCAGGCAAAAACTCCCCATAACTCTCCACATCGGAAACCAGATCGAACATCTGTTCAGGTGAAAAGGGAAGCTCTCGTGTCTCCTCATAAATCTCCATAAAACCTATACCTGAGGTGGTCAGCATTGTCTTGCAGTGTGATTATTCGAGGCTTGGAAAGCGGGTTCTTCCTCATCATCGAATAGGGGAAGGATTGAAGTCCTCTGGTTAATTACAATTTTGTCCTTAACCTATTCAACGCTGAATTTCAAATCATTTTACTCCAAGGGCCAGGGCGCGTCGCTCAAACTGATTTCTGCCAGAAAAAAAGCCGGGGATAATATACCCCGGCTTTGGTGAGACGTTTCTAAAGGTCAAAAATAGAGACAATTCCTCCTTTTCCTCAGGGAATCTCTACATGGGCCCCCACCTTGGGATTTCTCATCCTAGAGGCCCTTTTGGATCAAATCGCAACGGGAGTCATGGATTTCATTATCCTTTTATCACTTGAAGCGGTAGGTTATGATTCCATGTGACGTATCATATGGGGAAACGCTTACCTGGACCCGATCCCCTTCTATGACTCTGATTCTGTTCTTCTTCATGCGGCCGGAAAGAACGGCCCTCACGGTTACATTGTTGTCGCATTCGATTTCCATACCCCCGCGGCCCAGAACCCTGGTTACCACACCCTCCAATTGGATTAGATCGTTTCTTGCCAAAATACTCCTTTCACCATATTAAAATAGGGAGGTGCACTGAGCGTTACTAAACCAGCATTTTATGGCATCGAGTGATTCCTAGTCAATAGGTTGTAAGAAAATTTTCAGGCCGGTGAAGATAAAGATTATTTCATCTTGCGAATTCTTACCTCCACCTCTTTCACGTCCTTGAGTTGTTTTACAAGCTCGGACGTATCCGTTTGACCAAAGTGATAGGGATAGAGGACTTTTGGTTTGAAAGCCCTTGCCGCATCAGCGACCATTTCCGGCGTCATGGTATATGGGAGGTTCATGGGCAAAAAGGCGACGTCGATATCCTTAAGCGCTTTCATCTCTGGTGTGTTCTCCGTGTCACCCGCCACATAAACTCGCTTGTCCCCAAAGGTGATCACATAACCATTACCCTGCCCTTTAGGATGATATGGAACGCCTGGGCTGCGCATATGGACGAGATTGTAAGCTGGGACTGCTTCTATTTTCAGCCCTCCCACAGTTTTCACATCCCCGTTATGCATCACGATACCCCCTTTTACCTTACCAGCACAGATCTCGGTGAGCACCAGAGCGGTTTGCTCTGTACGGACGAACTCTAAAGCCCTCAGGTCAAGGTGGTCGCGGTGCTGGTGCGTTATGAGGATGATATGGGCCTTCGGCATTTTGGAATAATCGGCCAACCGGGTCCACGGATCCACATGGATGACTCTGCCCTCAAAGGAAAAGATGAGCGTACCGTGTCCTATGAATGTGATCTCCAATTTGCCAGCCGATG
>JASFIT010000003.1:0-35482 GCA_050122535.1 Desulfobacteraceae bacterium
CGCAAAGGGTTTGGCGTGTTTACTGAATTACTGCAATGATTATATATGTTAGTATATTTTATTAAAGTTAAACATCAGATCTTATTCATATGAGAGAAAGACCCAATTTCTCTTTTAGAGGAGGGGAAAGTATGAATTGGAAGCAGTTAATCGTTACACTGCTCATCATATTCTTTTTCATGACGAGTATGGGTTGTACGGCCGCATTGGTTGCCGGAGGGGCTGCTGCCGGAATCGGGACCTACAAGTATATCGAAGGTGAGCTCCAATCGACTGAAAAGGTGTCGTTGGATAAAGCTTACTCGGCCACAGAGAAGGCTATAGAAGAGCTTGAATTCACTATCACAAGCAAGCAAAAAGACGCTTTTGATGGAGAGTTGATCGCTAGGCGAGCGACAGGCAAGAAGGTTGCGGTCAAGCTCAAGAGACTGTCGGATAATGTTACCGAAATAAAAATTCGTGTAGGAACGTTCGGGGATGAAGACATATCAAAGGATATTCTCGATACCATGAAGAAGTATTTTTGAGTGATATTTTGCTATATCTTGGGCTTGTAGGATTTCCCAATAGCCCTCTTCCCACCTGATTCATAGGGTTTTCCCCTTTGATCCCTTTCTTGCCGCAGCTTAGAGGGGAAGTATGTAAATTCTTGCCATAACGTGGAAGTTGATTTCTTATGTTTGGGCGCTTTCTTGCCCATTTTCTGTGAGGTCCACGGGTTGGACCAACTTAAGTATTTATAATCACGCGAGATCCTGTCATGCCCTGGTTTGGTATTAATCTTGCCATTAATGTTAAAACGATGAGAGCTGGAGCAAGTTTGCCAGCCGCTTAGTCACTAATTATTTTGCCTATTGACAGTATTGCCTTACATACTCGCAAGGAAGTAGAAATGCAAAGAGCTTGTATATATGAAACACATTCTCCAAGAATTTTTGCCGTGATACTAGTCATTGTTTTACTTAGCATATCAGATGCCTATCTGACCTTGGATTTAATCAGCCGCGGGGCGGTAGAATTAAACCCAATAATGGCGTATTACCTGGATCACAGTGCGCTTGCGTTTTTCGGGATTAAATATTTATTGACTTGTGCGTCAATCATCGTAATCTTGGCTATTAAGGACCTGTACCTGTTCAGGACCAAGGTTCAAGGGAAAATCTTATTTGTCTTCCACCTCATTGTACTAACTTCAGTCGTTCAATGGGAACTATACTTAGTTTTTGTTTGTCAGAGATAGCGATACATTGTAATTTTGCCCTCAAAGTGCCTTCGGGTTCTGTGGTAAGGTTTTTCCATGCACACCCCGTTTTTGATCTGATTAGCCCTGGGAATTATAAATCCAACTCACATTCCTATCACATCCTGAGAAAGGGCGTTTTTTGTCAATAACAACTTGATTTTAGCCAAAAATAGGCTATGATGCCTCTTATCGATAAAGGTTTCCCTTTATGGGTGTTCGGGTTTCGTTCTCAGGGAAGGATTCAATGGTCAGAAGTGGCAACCTGAGGTTTGGAACCATGAGAATCTATTCAAAAGGAGGGCAGCGCTTTGGCAGAAGGAACGGTAAAATGGTTTAGTGAAAAGAAGGGATATGGCTTCATTGAGCAAGAAGACGGTCCTGATGTATTTGTTCATCATTCAGGAATCAGTGGGGAAGGCTTCAAGTCACTCAGAGAAGGCGACAGGGTCACCTTTGACATAGAGCAAGGTCAAAAAGGCCCTTCTGCGGTAAATGTCACGGTAGTTTAACAACTGTTGGGAGTTGAAAGAAGGGCAGCCCATGGAATAATGATGGGTTGCCTTTGTTTATTTTGATCGAAAAATTCAAGGAGAATGGAATCTGCAACGGAACTCTCTGGTCGGCCAGGAATGATTTTGGCAAGAATTGTAGAATAGCTGAGGAAGAATGTTTGCTATGAAAGCCCTAAAAAGAACAAGTGTATCGGCCGTAATGGTATTATATTTGGGGGTTGGCCTCTGCTATGCTCAGAATCCTGCTAAACAAATCTCGGATAAAGCTTTGGAGTATGCTGCTGAAGGGAAATTTACAGAGGCCCAAGAGGAATTTGAAGAGGCCTTAAAGATTGACGCGTTCTATGAACCTGCAAAAAGAAGTTTGAAAATCATTGAAGATGTCATTGCCCAGAAAATAGAAGTCGAGACGGCTTTTCATCTGTTTAGGGGGGCAGTCTATCACAACAGGGGGCAACTGAGTAAAGCAATTGGCGAGTACAATAAAGCCATAGAGATAAATCCTAAGTATGCTCCAGTCTACAACAATCGTGGATTCGCCCATATTGGCAAAGGCGAGTATGACCAGGCCATCTCTGATTTCAATAAGGCCATAGAAATAAACCCTAAGTTTGCTATGGCCTACAACAATCGGGGGTATGCCTACAGCGTAAAAGGCGAGTATGACCAGGCTATCTCTGACTCATACAAGGCCATAGTGTTAAACCCCAAGCTTCCTATGGCTTACAACAATCGGGGGCTTGCCTATCTCAATAAAGGCGAGTATGACCAGGCTATCTCTGACTGCAATAAGGCCTTGGAGGTAAATCCGAGGGATGCTATGGCTTACAACATTCGCGCGGTTGCCTATTTTTTCAAAAGAGAATTCGATAAGTCATGGCATGACGTCTATCAAGCACAAAATTTGGGATATCCAGTCCGTCAAGAGTTTCTCAAATCTCTCAGAGAAGCCTCAGGAAGAGAGAGATGATCCATTGTAACGCCGCCCTAACCTAAGATTTTACCTGTTTACTTCCTCACATCATATTATATAGTCCATATTTGACCTGTGAGTTTCCACTTCTCCTATTCATCTGCACTCTAGAGCATCCCGAAAAAATCCTGATTAGGTTTCATAATCTTTAGGCGGAGGTCAATGTAGGAGCCACAAGTATCAATAATCATACATCCAAGTGTGTTTTTCCTGCCTCATCATGTCCAGCTTACTGGATATGTGTTCCCGCCCCTCTCCTGCCTTTTCTGTCACTCATGCTGCCTGTAAGCCGAAATATTTTATGAAAAATCTGGATCTAGAAATCAAAGTCTTTTTTTTGGCACGGTTCATGCTGCTTAGAAACGTGCGTGGGGTAGAGAAACGAGAATGACAAAAGAAGAAAATATCGAGCGAAGAAAATATACGCGATTCCGGGCCAAAGATGGCGCCTTAATAGAAGTGCGCTCTCATCGAGGTAGACTGGGAGAAATTATAGACATCAGTAAGGGGGGACTCGCGTTTCGTTATATTGATATAGGAGATAGACCAAAAGGGTCTTTTGAGCTTGACATATTTTTGAAGGAAACTGGTTTTCGTTTGGAAAAGGTGCCGGCTAAGACCATTTCTGATCTCAAAACGACGAAGTATTTTCCTTACAGTTCAACGAAAACCAGACGACAGGGAGTACAGTTTGGTGAGCTTACACACAATCAGCTCTCCAAGTTGGAGGATTTTATCCAGAACTACACCACAGGTGAAGTGTAATGGATCGTTCGGCTGATCGGTGAGCACCGGCCTGAAAAGGGTGTAACGCCCTAAGGTAGGGTCATCATCGCCCTGCTTCGTTGTCGCCTACCCACCTTTACATTCCCTCCTTTCTGCAGTGTTCTTCAACTCAGATACGCACAACAATTTGTGCATCTTGCACAGTTTAGTGTGCATCTTTTTGGACTGATCATCCGAACAGGTTGAAATAACCGCCCGAAAACTGAAGATAAATTATTCACCAGTTATTTTGGTATCATTCTTGCTCAATTATAACGTGGGATCTGTTTTCTTATCTGTGGGCCAAGTCTTCAATTCATAAATAGGAAGAGGAAGTTATCACGCAGGCCTTAGTGCTGGGTAAGCGGAAGTCTTTAATGAATTCGAGAAAATAGGTCATGGTATTGGCAAACCGAAGCAGCAAGCCGTAGGAGGGGGTGATTTTATGGCCGGTGAGTTTGTGATGCTCGAAGAGATGAAAAATATCTGCTACTGGGCAAGTCTTATGTTACCCACAGTGATTTGCCTTCCTTTTATCCTCAGTAGATTAATTTACCAACTTGTAATATGGATGCGCCGCAATTCATCTAAACTTGGGTGGGAAGATAATTATATCCAGCGCCTATCAATGAACCTTGGAAACCCCTAACGCAACCACTTAACCGAACCGACTTGCTTTGCTCATGAGTCAAAGCCCCTTATGTTAAAAGCGCCGGACCCGTTCCCAGTTCATTTTTGCACAGAGCAAGCGTGGAGAGAAACTCATGGATAAACTAGAGAGCCTGCTAGATATCTTGTCGTCAGACCGTGAATATGAAAAGCGTTTCGCCATTGCAAAGGTCTCAAGGAGTTGCATTTGGTGTGGGGAAGAAGCTGTGGAGTTTAGAGACGCATCCGCCCGACTCGAATATTTTGTCTCTGCCCTCTGTCAGAAGTGTCAAGACGAGTTTATTGGTGGAGGCGAGCAATGAGGGCGACCCAAAAATCCTCAAACGGACTCGGTGTTGCATCAGCGTTTTCAGCTGGATAGACCGCTTGAAACGCTACTCCTTACCCCCTTCAGAAATAGGGTCTTTTTCGCTCAAGAATACGGATTTCACCTTGTTGACCTTCCAATCCCCTTGAGTGCCCCGGCTTCCACTCGAGGGACCCACATACCAATGGTGCAGACCCCTGAGAGTTCTCATCCCCCCCAAAACAAGACTCCAGAACAATCCTCAGGGGTCATTCTTTTTTCAAGATCCTTTTCATGCCTTTCCCTCTTCTGTATGAAATAAGAAACACATTGTGTGCACTTATAAGCCAAGTACCAGATTTATTGCTGAATTGGCTTGAGCTAACCTTTTGGAGATTCAGGGAAACGGTTTTGAAGCCTGTTTTGGTATCTTTCTTGCTGTCAGTCTAATAGGGAAGGGGGGTTGTTTCATGGTGGGAGAATTCGTTTTTCTGACAGACATAAGCAATCTTTGCCAGTGGACAAATGCCATATCGGTCACAGTCGCTTGCGTTCCTTTTGTTCTCTTCGCATTTCTACACAAGATTATTCCACGAAGACCTAGCCAACTCTTCAAATTGGAATGGCGCAAAGACTACTTCGAGCGAGGTTTCTTGAGGATTGCCAGAACAGAGGGTGATACTCAGCAGAAGAAGAGGTTTGAAGATGGCGAAAGGGAAGTTCAAGTTCCTGGAGTCGAAGATCCTCAGCAGGCTGCTATCAACAAGCAGGCCGGTTAACGAAACGTCCCGGAATTTCTACGACTCGCTGCCGCCATAGCCTCTTTCCATTAATGGCGGGAACCTAACTTGTATACCCATCCCATATCCACCCTGATGCCTTGACATTTGGGCATCTGACGTCATTCCTGATGAGGCCTTTTCTCCCATAAATCCTCGCCTTTAGATCGCGCTCGGTGATGGATAACAAACTCCATTGGCAAAGGCATTAGGTTACGTTGTGAGTATTCCTATCGCTCAGGGTGCCTATGTGCCCTGACAAGGTATTTCTGTTTCTTTTAGGCCCGGTGATCAGAATTTAATAAGGAATTTAGAACCAGAAAATCAGGTATTCCCCGATTGACCATCATAACGGAACAATCTTTATAATTATTTTTAGGCATGTGGGACCCTGACATAGCTTAGAACGCATTGCTGTTATCTTGAGATAATCAAGCGGGGTTAATCAATCATGGTTAAGCTTTATATTCTGGGAGGCCCTGAAAAAGGCAAGTCTTTTGACCTTGAAGGCGATCTCATGACGATTGGTAGAGGCTCTGATTGCCATATCCGAGTGAAGGACAAGTCAGTGTCTCGGAAGCATTTGGAAATTCTCAGGAAAGAGGACAAGTATTTCATCAAGGATCTAAAAAGCAAGAACGGGACATACGTTAATGACGAGCACATAAAGCCGGGGAAGCAATTTGAAATAGCACTGGGGCTTCTGGTCGCTATTGGCAAGACCTTGTTCTGCGTAAATGAAGCGTATCTGGCCGAAGATGATGGCTTGGCGACTGTGCTGGATTCATTTGATCTCGCTAAAGAGATGAGCCAGAGCGGCACGGTCTTCGTACAAGATAGGCCCATGACGCCACAAAAAAATATAGAATTGCTTTACAAAGTATCCCATATCCTAAGGCAATCGCTAAACATCAACGAAATCTTGGAAAATATATTGCAGGACCTCTTGGATCTCCTCAAAAGAATCGACAGAGGCGTCTTTATCCTGGTGGATGGGAAGACGGGGGAATTATCAGATCCCATTGCCCTCATCAAAAAAGAGAACAGGGAGCCCTCTAAATCCTTTAGTCGGACCATCGTGAGTCGAGTTATGACGAGAGGTAAACCAGTCATCATGTTGGACACCCTTAACGAGGATGAAGCTGATCTCTCAGCGAGCATGCACTCTATGAAAGTCCGCTCTGTCATGTGCGTTCCCTTGATTAGCAGGTCAAAACTACGAGGCGTTATCTATGTGGACTCTGTGGACAAACCCTATGGATTTCGAAGAGAGGATCTTTCTCTCCTCAGCACTCTAGGTGTGCCAGCCGCCATCGCCATAGAGAATGCCTCATTCTACAAAGAAGACGATACCATGACGTAGAGCCAACTCCCCACTTGCTTCAATTTTGCTCCCATATGCCATTCATATCATGCGTCGGCATCCATTATCGAACGATGTTCAAAATCTCAGTCCAATCCATGGTGCCGTGAGTTCTAGGGGTTCCAGGAGAAGATTGATCCGATCATGGGATCGCCTAGAACCATCGGTCTCCCTTGAAATCTTTTTCCACATGTTATACGTATACTTTCATGTTTTCATATCCCCGGCGAGAAGGTGCAAGCAAACACCCAGCGGAGGAGTTATCAATGACACACTCCCATCCACTAGATTCGAGGGGCACTCCCGTGGGGGGGGCTTGTGTCCAGCAGGCTACTTATGATTAAAGATCAGATTTCAAAGGAGGATTTTTGCCTCTTCTGCCGCCTTCTTTACGATAGACACTTGGTTACGGGTGTTGGGGGGAACGTCTCCGCACGGGTCGGAGACAAGTTTTTCATCACGCCATCCGGGTATTCCCTGAGAGGACTGAACCCGGACATGGTGGTCATTTTGGATCAGAAACAAAGGGTTCTAGAGGGCGGTGTTCCCACAAAGGACATGGAGGTGCATATGGGAATACTGGGCGTGAGACCTGATATCAGCGTGGTCTGCCATGTCCATGGGGCTTTCATTATTGCAGCATCTACCTTGCTGGATCCAGGCCCTGATGCATTGCCTCCCATTACGCCAGGGTTCGCCTATTTTGCCCATCCCCTTACGATGGCCCCCTTTAGGGTGCCCGGGACAAGGGAGTTCGCAAGGGCCAGCACCGAACAATTCTCTCACCCCACATGCTGCGCCCTCCTCCTTCAGAATCATGGACTCGTAACGGTTGGAGAGAATTTCGAGGAAGCCATCAATATCGCCGAAGAGATTGATGAGGCGGCCAGGATATACCTCATGACAGATGGGAAGGCAAAGGCCATTTCTGAAGAGGATGTACGCAAAATAAAGGGGTCAGCCGCCAGCCCATAAGGCAACCCATTGTCCGATTTATGCCGGATATATTTTCAGGATAAGACAAATTTCGCGGTCTCAAAATGAACCGTTTTTCCACAGGATTACAGTTTGTTTTTCCCTTTGACCGGGAACGGAATCTCTGCTATAAGCATTTCAACCCACAGAAAAAACGAGGGAGGATTAGCCATGACTGAAGAGAGCCCATTGAAAGATAAGGTCATCCTGGTGGTTGACGACGAACCTGATGTGCTTGAAACAGTGGAGGAAGAGCTGGATATGTGCTTAGTCCACAAGGCGCAAGATTATGAGACGGCCCTTCAATACCTCTTGAGCTATACCTATGATGTGGTCATCCTGGATATCATGGGGGTTAACGGGTTCGAACTCTTGAAGAATTCCGTGTCGAGGGGTTTTCCGGCGGTCATGCTCACGGCCCATGCCTTGACACCCGATGCATTGAAGAAATCCATGAAACTTGGGGCCGTCTCTTTCCTGCCGAAAGAAAAGATGGCGGAGCTGCAGGACTTCCTCGAAGATGTGGTCACTGACGGCCATAAGGCGGTTTGGGTGAAGTTCTTTGATCGGCTTGGGGCCTATTTCAATAAACGATTCGGTCCAGACTGGAAGGAAAAGGACAAGTTTTTCCAGGACTTTGAAGAGTCTGCTAGGAAGAGTGAAGAGAAGAGCGAGTAACCCACTACAGCCTTTGAAACGGCCTTTTCATGCTTGGAGAGTTTGAGGCACCACTGTGCCTTAACATAGGACTATCAAGCTGATAGCCTTTCCCCGGCATCCCGCCAGTAAAGTCACTTTCCACTGAAAGCAACCCTTATGAAAATCAGGCATCTTCATGTTTGGGATGTTTCATCGCAAGGGGCGATCCAAATTCAGAAGGAACTAAGATCCCGGTTGGATCTTACGGAATTGCCCAGCCCAATTAGGCGTGTAGCAGGAGCGGACGTCTCATTTTCAAGAAAATCAGGACGCATTTGGGCAGGGGTCGTGGTTTTAAGTTTTCCCGAACTCTCCAGGATTGAAGAGAAATGGGTGCAGGATAAGGTGAGTTTTCCATACATACCCGGACTCCTGAGCTTCCGTGAGCTTCCCGTTCTTCTCAAGGCCCTAAAACGGCTGAAGACCGTTCCCGAACTGATTATTTGCGATGGTCAAGGCATTGCTCATCCAAGGGGATTGGGGCTCGCCTCCCATCTGGGTCTCCTCGTGGACATGGCAACCATCGGTTGTGCAAAGAGTCGCCTGGTGGGAGAGTTTTCTGAGGTGGAAGAGCAAAAGGGAAGTTCTGCGCCCCTTTGGTATAAGGAGCAGGTGGTGGGAGCCGTTGTTAGAACAAGGCGGGGCGTAAAGCCCCTATTTATTTCGCCTGGAAATAGGATAACCTTGGATGAATCTGTGAAAATTGTTCTTGCGTGCTGTGGAAAATACAGAATGCCAGAACCAACCAGGCAGGCGCATCTCCTGGTGAGCGGTCTTAGGCGTCTTCAAGAGGTCTCGTAAACCCACACCCCTTTCTTCGGCATTTGACAACAGATCCCGAATCCTTTTTCTGTTTTATAATAAGGACCTGGGTGCCACATTCGGGACAGGTCTCATTGATTGGCTCATCCCACAGGGCGAAGCGACATCGGGGATACTGATCACAACCGTAGAATCTTCTACCCTTCTTGGAGGTCCTCTCTACCAATTTCCCTGGGCAATTCTCCTCCGGACATGGAACATTCGTACTAAAGGGTTCGGTGTGCCTACAACGAGGATAGTTTTCACAAGCCAAGAATTTTTGGCCAGTACGGCTTTGTCTGACAACCATCATACCCCCGCATTTCTTGCATGATATTTCTGTACGTTTCCCTTCGGGTACGGCCCCTTCACCCTTGACCCATGCTCGAGTTTGTTTGCATTCTGGATAACCAGAGCAAGCGAGGAATGTCCCAAACTTTCCGCTTTTTACCACCATGGGTCTGCCACAGACCTCACAGGTGCCCTCCTCCTTGCCGAGATCAGGGCTGCTTTCCACCACGATATTTCCTTTATCGTCCCGGTTAAAATTGGTCGTATACTTGCACTCAGGGAATCCAGAGCACCCCAAGAAGAGCCCATTCCTCCCCGATTTAATGGCCAAGGGTTTCTTACATTCGGGGCAGGGAAGGTCGGTCATCACTTCTCCCTTCATCTTCTTCTTTGCCTGTTCCAGGTCTTTTCCAAAGGAACGGTAGAAACTATCAAGAACCTTAGTCCACTTGACTTCTCCTCGCTCAATCCTGTCCAGATCGCTCTCCATCTGAGCCGTGAAGGCAATGTCCAGTATCTCAGGGAAGCTCTTCACCAGGAGGTCGGTTACCAGAAAACCCAATTCAGTGGGCCTGAAACGACCTTTGGTAAGGGTCACGTATTCCCTTTCATGAATGTTGCCCAAAATGGTTGCGTAGGTGGACGGCCTTCCAATGCCATTTTCTTCCAGAGCCTTGATCAGACTGGCCTCAGTAAACCTGGGTGGTGGTTGCGTGAAGTGTTGAGCCGGTTCCAATTCTATGAGTTTTACGGCCTGCCCTTTTTTCAGGGGAGGAATGACGGCCTCTTTGTTTTTGTTCGTCCCTGGCTCGCTTGAGCTTTCCTCGTACAGAGCGGTAAAGCCTTTGAAAATCACGACAGAACCCGTAGCTCTAAAGACGGCGCGTCCTGCAGCGATGTCGGCTTGGGTCTGCTCCATAACGGCCGGGTTCATCTGACAGGCCAGAAACCTTTTCCATATCAGTGAGTAAAGGGCTAACTGGTCCTTCGTAAGGTAGGCTGAGACCTCCTCTGGATTGAGGGTAACAGAAGTGGGCCGGATGGCTTCATGGGCTTCTTGCGCACCCTTGCGACTGCGGAAGGTGTTTGGCTTTTCGGGCAGGTAATCAGGGCCAAACGCCTGATCAATGAATTCCCTCGCTTCTGAAACGGCATCGCTGGAGAGCCGAAAGGAATCGGTCCTCATATAGGTAATGAGCCCTATTTGTCCCTTTTCACCCAATTCAATCCCTTCATAGAGGTTTTGGGCAATGGACATGGTCTTTTTTGCAGCAAAGTGCAGTTTCTTATAGGCTTCCTGCTGCAGAAGGCTCGTTGTGAATGGCGGGGGAGCACTCTTCTTCTTCTTCTTTCTGGCAACCTTCTCCACCCTGAAAGTCTCATTCTGTAACTCGGCAACAACGGCTTGCGTTTGCTCCTCGTTTTTGAGGTCTGCCTTTTCATTGTTATACTCGAACAGCCTGGCCTTAAAGGGTGGAGGTTCTTCAGTTTGGAGATGGGCGGTCAAGGACCAGTACTCTTGGGGTCGGAAAGCATGAATCTCCCTCTCTCTGTCGCATATCATCCGCAGGGCTACAGACTGCACTCGACCTGCGCTTAGCCCTCGTCTGACCTTGGACCAAAGAAGGGGGGAAATCTGATAACCCACGAGCCTATCCAGAATCCGTCTGGCCTGTTGGGATTCGAACCTATCTTGATTAAGGTTTTGGGGCGAGGAAAGTGCATCTTTAATGGCCTTTCCAGTGAGCTCATTAAATAGGACCCGAAAAATCTTCTTCTCCCGGCTTCCCAATTCTTGGGCTATATGCCAGGCAATGGCTTCCCCTTCCCTGTCCGGATCGGGTGCCAGATAGACAGCGTCGGCAACTTTGCTAGCCTTTTTCAGTCCACTGAGGATTTTGCCCTTGCCTTTGATAGTGACATATTCCGGGCTGAAATCGTTTTCTGTGTCAACACCAAGCCTGCTATTGGGCAGGTCTTTGATGTGACCCACCGAGGCCATGATCTGATAATCGGTTCCCAAGTATTTCTTAAGGGTCCTTGCCTTGGTGGGTGATTCTACAATGAGTAAATTCTTGGTCATAGGTTATACCGTAAGAAGTGCCTAAAGTGAGCTAAAGTGTCTAAAATGCATAAACTGAGATAAAATACCTAAAGTTGCCCCATCGTTCAATTACGAAAGATAACACCGTTTCTTAATCACTCAACCCATTGTGAAGGCACTACCGGACAAACATCTTGCCAGGAAGTTGCCTGATAACTCCCTTTAGTTCCATTCTCATGAGTATACTTGCAGCTTTACCCGGTGGCAAATCACCCTGCCTACTAATTTGATCTATATGTAGAGGGTAATCTCCGAGCAGATCGAAGACCGCCTTTTCAGATTCATCCATATGGGGCAGGGGCCCTTCTTTGAATGTATCGGTTTTTGGGGCGAAGTCGTAGTTCAAGCCCAATTCATCTAGGATGTCATCTGAGTTCTCTATTAGTCTTGCACCTTGCTTGATCAGAAAATGACAACCTCTACTTTTAAATGAGTGGATGCTTCCTGGAACAGCAAAAACTTCCCGGCCTTGTTCAAGCGCCAGAGAGGCTGTGATCAAAGAACCACTCCTTTTTGTGGCTTCCACAACAACAACACCATGAGTAAGCCCGCTAATGATACGGTTACGTATGGGAAAATTTTTCGGCTCAGGGGGTGTCCCAATGGGAAATTCCGAGATCACCGCGCCTTCCCGTATAATTTTATCCGCAAGTTTCTTGTTGGATGTAGGATAGGTGATATCTATCCCTGTACCCAAGACGGCAATTGTGAATCCTCTTCCGGCCAGACAACCCCAGTGGGCAGCGGAGTCTATTCCTATAGCCATACCACTCACAACGCCCAAACCCCTTCTTCCAAGCCCCTGTCCAATTTTCTCAGCGGATTTTATACCATAAGGAGTGGGATGCCTTGATCCCACCACCCCAATAAAATTTGCCTTTTGAGGGATGTTCTTGCCCTTGAGGTACAAGAGAACCGGCGGATCATGAATTTCTCTGAGTGCCACGGGATAACCCGGATCAAGAAAGGGAATGATCCTGGCACCACATTCTTCAACACGCTTAAGTTCCTTGCTAGGGTCAGTTGGCAATTTCATGTCTACAATATTCCTGGCAACCTCGTTTCGAACGCCCTCCACCCCTGTTAGATCCGAGAGGCTTGCCTGGAATATCTGCTCAGGACTATCAAACTTATCTAATAAATTCTTGCAGGCGACATTCCCGAGGCCTGGAGTCATTTGCAGGGCAAGCCAACCGCATTTTTCATCAGACCAGATTTTCATGATTCTTCAACAGGACGAATCCCCTGCCTCTCCCGCATGATAACGGAGGGGGAAGTTCGTATTATCGGGGCAGAATATGGCGGGACAATAAACCAGAGGAGAAAAAAATAGTCAAGCCCTTTTTCTCAAAGGGCTTTTTGCGGTGGACCCTATTCGGTGGGACAGGTGGGTATCGTGGTAAAGATGTCAGGTGTCTCCACCCAGGAGAGCCCCTTGACGTAGGTTCCGATGAGAAACTCTTCATTGGCAGAGATCACGACGGCGGTGGATGTATCTGGCCGCGATTCCAAAACCATGATAGTCCCGATCGGTATGTCAGGCAGAATGATGCTTCGAGGCTTGGATATAAACTCCATCTCTCCTTTTACTGGATCGCGAACTAGGTGTGTTCTCACCACCTCAAATATGTTCCCTCTCCGGACCCCATCGTTAAAACCATGATCAAGGAAGACGACCCTGTTGGTAGCAACAAGCGTGCGTTGATCCTGAGCCGCAACAATGATTCCAACCAATGGCTCATCCAGGGATATGGGTTGCACACACTGTGATATGGGCTCATAAGGAAGGACCATATCACCCACATTCAGTTCCCTAAAGTACTCTTCGATTCTCGCTTGATATACACCTTCCTTTTTGTAAAACGCACCACCACCAAAGCCCAAACCCACTTTTTCTTCCACAACCACCCTTCCGAGAACGGAAAGCATGTAGCCGATCTTTTCCCCGGTTATGGGGTGCTTTATCAAAGGGGAGGACCGACATATGTTGAACTGGTCTCCGGGTTTAACGACTTTTCCACTGTTAAGATGGAGAAAGATTGTTTCGCCTTGGGATAGGAGTTGCCGGCCACTTTCAGAGGCGAGGACGAAGCCCCACGGGTCCACTTCCTTTACCGAGAGGTATCCCAGCGCCTGCACGTTGGTGAGACCAGAGATATCGATACCTTTCATCACAGGTGCGGGCGCGGCTTTGGGTTCCTCTGCTTTCTTGACAGGGATCTCCTTCTCCTCCTCTTCTGCTTCACGTCTTTTCACAGGAACGCCTTCCAAGAGGGTAACCACATCTCCAGGTTTGAGAAGATGAGGGTTGGTAATAAAAGGGTTCATCTGCCAAAGTTTTGGCCAGAGATTGGGATCGCCGTAATACGCTTCACAGAGGTCCCATAATGTATCCCCTTTCTGGACAACATGTGTCTGGGGTTGTGCCCAAGTCAAAGAGGGACTAAAGATGCAAATACCGAAAACTAAGATCAGAGTTACTGGAATAAGCCGTTTTATCCTGCCCATATTTAATACACATCCTAATACACAAAATTTTAGTTAAGTTTTACTATTTTTACCTCTATTTGTCAAGTAGGTTTAAACCTTATTTAGCTGGACTGAGCAATTTGAAGTGAAAAGGAGTTTAAGGATGTTTACGTTAACTGTGGCTTCCCACAAAGCGCATGCAGTCAGTATAGAAATCCATCAGGGTCTTTGCCTCGTCATTCTTTTTAGGGAAACGAGAGTTGGAGGTTGCCTGATGTGGTTGAGGTGAAATATGGAAATGGGCATGAAATCCCATCTTTAGGATATCGTGCGGAAGGCCAAATATGGATAATATGGGGGCTAAAATAAAGGGATATAAATTTCAGGTTTGGGTAGCCTTTGGATCTTTTTCTCCGATGAAAGCTGAAGGCCCAACGACTATATTGATCCCGTTATCCAATTTTACGATATAGAATTCAAAACGGGAGTCTGTCCTCTCGACAATCATGCCTTTGACACCTTTGTATCCCTTTGTCATTACGATCTTGGTTCCTGGTTTGAGCATATCACCTCTCCTCTTCACGCAGGACTAACCACAATACGGAAAATCGGAATCCTAAGTGCCACAATTGATTAGCCTACTTCGCTGGTCTGGCATGAGTTTGGGAAACGGTAGATGTAGATGGGGTCCCGGTGGTGGCCAGAGTGAGGGCGCAACACTTGGAATGGACGCCATCCTGGTAAGGGAAAGTTGGAGGATACAACCTTTGCCCCAGGCCTAAGTTCAGCTTCCAGTTTTTTGGCCAGCCTTTCCATCACATCAGGAAACAGGTAACAGAATACCACGTCTGCATGACTGAGATCTACTTCCCAGAAGTTCCTCCATCTTATTTGAACGCCTTTGAACCGAAAGCTCCGCACCTTGGCGACGAGATATGCTAAAAGGTTCACTTCAAAACCCATAGCCTTGACACCATACCGGTTTCTGGCCTCCCGCAACACCCTTCCGTCTCCGCATCCCAAATCCAGGAAGCACTCTTTTGCGTTCATGGGCAGGGCGTCCAAAAAGGTTTTAATCCTTATGGGTGGGCTGGGGATGAAAAGCGCCCCCCTGGTCAGAGGAAGTGCCCCTCCAGCAGAGATCAGATAGAGAAATTTGAGAAGAAAAAGGCCTCCCAGCAGAGAAAGGCATATCCATAGCCAAGGCTCCATCCCTACCTCCAAAGGCATATATAGCTCAGGTTTCGTTCCCTGTCAAAGCGAGTTCAGCAGAGGGGATTTCCAGTTTGACGATTGATTTTCGATTCATTATATTTCCAGTTCAAGCGCCTGGAGTCCGTTGTGGATTCTCTGCCAGCAAGTGCCGGGCCCGTCCTTGTGCCGAACGGGTAGAGGCTGAAGGGTGTTGGCAGGCGGGAAGGTCTTCAAGTACCTTGTGGAATTACCCCCACACGAAAGGTGACCGGTATGATCGACATCTCAGCAATTGATTATTCCAAATTTGACAGGCCTGAAATCTTGATGATGCTGTTTCATCCTCGCCCTGAATGGCCCATTTTAGAAGGCGGTGGGGAAAGCGAAGATATCTTGATTCCCGTGGAGAGGGATGTGGTGGTGGGCGGCAGATTTCACCTTTCAGGGAAATCTAACCCCAACATCATATTTTTTCATGGGAACGGGGAAATCGTAGCAGACTATGACGACCTAGGGAGTCTATATGTCCGGAGGGGAATGAACTTCCTGCCGGTGGATTATCGAGGATACGGACGCTCCACAGGGATACCGACAATAACGAACATGATGCGAGACGCCCATGTGATATTTCACCATGTGTTGAGTTGG
The DNA here is from genome assembly GCA_050122535.1 of Desulfobacteraceae bacterium. Classification (GTDB taxonomy): domain Bacteria; phylum Desulfobacterota; class DSM-4660; order Desulfatiglandales; family HGW-15; genus JASFEQ01. The sequence continues at coordinate 15,772 of JASFIT010000003.1, forward strand.
CTTTCGGAGAACGGGCATGAGGGACCGCTCATTGTAATGGGTAGATCCTTGGGCAGTGCCTCTGCCCTGGAGCTTTCTGGATATTATGGGAATCAGATAGATGGTCTCGCTATTGAGAGCGGATTTGCCCATGTCGGCCCTCTTCTCCAACTCCTCGGCATCGACATGGAGGTTTTAGGACTCCGAGAGGAAGAGGGATTTAGCAACTTGGAAAAGATTCGTGGCTTTGCCAAACCCACATTAATCATTCATGCGGAGCGAGATCATATTATCCCTTTCGCTGAAGGCCAGGCCCTCTATGAAGCAAGTCCTGCCAGGCAAAAAAGGCTGCTTATGATTCCCGGTGCCAATCACAATGATATATTCCTGAAGGGCATGGGAGAATACATGGAGGCGGTAGAGGCGTTATCAAATGAGTTAGTTTGCAGGCGTGAAGGGTAACGTGAAAAGCAAAGTCAAGGGCTTCCTTGACTTTTCCCATTTCGTAATTATTCATTTAGTAATAATATCGCCCCGTTTGGCCTGATTGGGAATGGCCTGGCGAGAGAAAGGAGTAGAGTCATGGCATATACTTGTAAGAACTGTGGCGCCGTAGCGGAGGAGCCGGGACATTTGTGCAATCCTTGTGGAGATGCGAGCAAGTGCAGTTTTTGTGGCGCCCCCCAAGTTGATCCCTCCCATATGTGCAAGGATAAACTGGCATCCATGAAATATGTCTGTTCCAGTTGCGGGAGGGTGGCTATGGAAGAGGGTCACCTTTGTAAACCCTCAGCCATTACCTGATGTTTGTTCTAAAAGAAAAAAGGCGGTAGGGGAGAGGGCGGTTGCCCCGGAATGAAACCTGCCGCCTTTTTTTGTGCCTTTTATGGGATGCGTGATGTTTAACTAGCCCATTGCTTTGTATGGGCCATTTTGAATTTTACCCGTGACTAAAAAGGCGTATCTCTTTTCTTGTATGCAGCGATAAAAGAAGAAGCAAAGAAATACGCCGATGATAGAGGCTTACAATATAGGACAAAACTATTTGACCGATATCTCCATCTCCAAGTCTTTGATATACTGTGCTACCAGAACGCCAAGATAGATGCACACGTTTCCCTCTATACAGGAATCTGCGTCCTTTTTGTCGAGAAAAGCATGACGTTTATGGTCTCCCTTTTCAAAACTGACTACCCAGGCGTTTTTTCCCTCATCAAATTCAAGTCCTAAGGAAAGACCGAATTTGGTAATTTCGGGATACATCTCTAATAGCTTTTTCTCTAGATCATCTTTTGAATAGCCCATCCTGTACCCCCTTTCCAGGCTGCCACTTGGTTTAGCCGCAGTGCCCCGCATCTGACCGGGACGAAGTGGAGATCAAGTTTCAGCGGGAGCGTTGGGAGCTACACTATGTCCATCTTATTGAGTAGGGGCTTCAAATCCATCGAGTTCAGGGCTCATTCCAACCCACTATGTTGCCGCTTTTGTCAAATGAGACAAACCCTCCGTAAATATTCGGGTAATACCAGAGTGTTTTCACGCCCTTGATGACTTTAGTGGGTTTACCAAGTATAGACCGAACCTGAGATTGTGACATTCCCATTTCGAGTTTGCGCCAATTCATTTTGTTCTGCCAGCCGTAGTCATCGGCTGCCCCCTTTTTCCGTGATGCAACGCATTCATTGAGGAGCCCCTCAAGTTCTTCTATTTTTGCCTCAAGTTCCGATATCTTTTGCCGAAGTTGCAAAATCTCCTTATCCTGAGCCTGGATAGGCTGAGAGAAGAGGGCAAGGAGGGCGAACAGACCCACCATGCCCCTCATTATCCATAGAAGATTGGATCGTTTCATTTCACCTCCATGTCTCACTCGGAAATTAAGGCCTTTTGGGAGGGATCTCTCGATTTTTCACGAGATGCCCGCCGTCCCCGCCAAAATGGGATTCCCCCTCCGTTCCGGTCAGGTGCGGGGAGCTTTATTGTAAAGAATTAAGGTGTTTTTTCTTAATTTCAAGGCAAACTATCATAAAAGAATGCTAGGAGCAAGGGATTGGGGCTGTCCCAGATCCACCATCAAGGCATCATCCCTGCTTTCGCAGGGACAGGTTCTGCTGCGCTCGTCCGCCTCCGGTGGATTGCCTTCCCGCCAGAGGCGGGCAAGTGATCACTCCTCCCCCCAGCCACCCGCCTTCGCAGATGCAGGCTTTGCGGGGGCAGGCTTGCGGCGTATTACTCCCATACGCCTCAGTCCTCGCTCCTCGGCGCCTTACATCTAATACCTTGCTGGTGATCAGGAATGCTACATAATATATTATTTCAGTCTCAATACCCGGTTTAGAGGGTGGATTTGGGGCTGTGCAAAATTCAGGAGGCAAGCGAATCAGATTTTGCTCCGTGCGAAGGTTTTCACTCCATTAGCGATTAGCGGATTTGTAGGCTGAAATGAATTCATCCACCAGCTCTCTGAGCCCCTGATGGACATCTGCCACATCGTTACTGTAGCTGATTTCATGTCGTTGCCACGTGATGGCAAAGAATCGGATGGCGGGCTTTCTCCCCAGAAAGGCCTGTTGGCGCGCTTGGACCACAACAAAGTTAACGTTGAGGCTCGTATCCGCGATTTGTAATTCATCAATAGTTACAGAGATATCCAAACGGGCGAGAGGATAACTCCCGGTTAATCTGAAGTTGCTATATTGTTTCTCGGATAATAGTTTAATCCCAGCCTTTCTAAGCTGTCTCTCCGTATCTCTACGGAATTGGGCAGCGGTGACTCCTTTTTCTTGGGCACCGGGGCCAAGAGGCTCTATCTGCAGATATACGCTCTTTAGGCCCCCGAGAATTGGGCCGAACGGTTGTCCATTAGCCGCTAAAGATACAGAACGCGTGTTTATCGAGATTAAGAGAGCCAATATGCCCAAAGCAAATGTGGTACGCTGGTAGACCTTCATGAGTCAAACCCCCTTTCTAAGGCATATTATGCCCTATTCCTTCGTATTCATCAAGGCGACTGAGCAAGTCATTCCATGGCCTTGAGCACGTCTCTGATTTGGGAATGCCTCATATATCCCTGATCAACCAGAATGGTGCCGATGAACCTATGCTTCTTCTTCTCTACATTCTCCGTAACCTGAATCTTTAATGCTTCAAGGACCTGTTCCGGGCGAACAAAGCCTTTTTCCACGGCTACGATTCCAAAACGTCTTTCCAGTCGGTCTGTCTCCATTTCATGCTCCGCCTTTTTCTGTTAAGGAAATCAGGTGAGTTAACTTACAGAATACGCCAAAATGCTTGGGCGTGTTCTGCTGGGGCTGTGAAAATGCCCCGTAAGGCAGCACCGGGCGCTTCACTTTTCCATGATATTTGGGCGTCGTTCAAAAAACCCCATCTCTTTTTTTGGAGATGGGGTCATGGGCCGTCATGCATGAGAATTCCTCATGCTACCGCTGGTGCGAGAGAGGGGATTTGAACCCCTACACCCTAAGGTACTGGATCCTAAATCCAGCGCGTCTGCCAGTTCCGCCACTCTCGCACAACAAGGCATATTTTCATGGTTTTTTCAGACGGTGTCAAGGGATAACAGAGGGGCTGAATCTCTGTTCAAAATCTTCTAGGTAAGTCCTAATAAGGCCTTCGTCTGCGAAGCTGTAATAGGTGTTGTTCCCTATAATCACATGGTCGAGCACCTGGATCATCAGGAGTTGGGACGCCCATACCAGATCTCTGGTGAGCTTTCGATCTTCGACGGAGGGAGTGGGATCCCCGGACGGATGATTATGGACGAAAACCAAGGCCGCCGCTGAATTTTCTAGGGCCAAGGTGACCACCTCCCGGGGATAGATGGCACTAGCCGTTAGGCTGCCAAAGAAGACGTCCTGGTCAGAAATCAATTCGTTCTTGCGGGTAAGAAAGAGGACCTTGAAAACCTCTCTTTTCAGGTCCCGCATGGAATGAAACAAATAGTCGAAAACGGCCTTTGATGAACCGAAAAAGGCCTTTCCCTTTGCCCGGTCCCTGAGATACCTCCCGGCAACCTGATGAACTAGATTCAGATAGAGGGCATTTTTGGGGCCGATTCCCTTGATCGTCATCAGTTTCTCTCTGGGTGCGGAGAGGACTTCAGACAGGTTACCGAACTTCTTTAAGGCTTCCCTGGCTTGGGGTTTCACATCTCTTCGGGGGGTCCCCAGGGTGAGAAGGAACTCCACCACCTCTTCGTCTGAGAATCTCTCGAGGCCAGCCTCCGTAAATTTGTCCCGCAACCTTTGCCGGTGGCCTTCCCCCTTTTTTTGCCAGTCTTCCTTGTCCATGTCGATGGAATGGTGTGCTGGAGGCGTATGTGCCTGTTTGCAATTGGAAAAGCTTGAGCCGTTGAAGCATACAACCTTCGTGAGGTGTAGTCAATCCATGGAAGATTATTAGGGCATTGCGCTGCCTCTGTGGCAGAAAATATCTCGCAATCTTTGCAGATTCTCTTATAAATGGATATAATAGATTAGTAATGTTCAGAAGTGTTGGCACCATCTTTTGAAACAGTAACTCTTAATTGCCTAACGGCTCTCCGGCAATGCTAATCTCCTCAAGGTGATATCTATTTCGCTTATTGCCGGTGGTCTGATCTCTGAGACTTTCAGCAAGATTTCTTAAATAAAAACGGGATATTCTGCGATATGCTTATGGGCGTAAAGTCCCAGAGATCAGACCACTGCAGAGTTTGGGTGGAATTTTTTTTGAGATATCACCTTTCGGAGACCAACATTGCCTCCGAATAGAAAACATCAAATGTCAACACTTTTGAACGTTACCAATAGATTAGGGTTGATAATTATAAAAGCGACAAAAAGGATAGTGAATTGATGTTTCTACTAAGAATCCTATTTTTTCTCGTTGTCTCTCTCATTTGCCAACTCGTCCTCACGGAGGGTGCCTGGGCATGGGGGCCAGCCATCCATACGGTAATTGGATGTACAATACTGGATGAATTGCGCCATATATTTCCTCCTGTTGCTAGGGTAATTCAATTGTTTCCAATGGAGTATCTCTATGGGAGTCTGTCGGCCGATTTCTTTGTGGGCAAGGGCCAGAAGAGTAAAGATGGTCACTCCCATAACTGGGACACGGGTTTCAGATTCTTTGAGGAAGCAGGAGATGACAGGGAGACAGCGTACGCATATGGGTTCCTTTCTCATCTCGCGGCAGATGTGGTGGCCCACAATTACTATGTGCCCAACCTCATTCACACTGTGTCCGCATGGAAACGGATGGGGCATATCTATGTGGAGGCCAAGGCAGATCAGTTCGTGGGCCCCGTTTACACAAGAATTGCAAGGGATCTGCTGAGCAGGGAGGAGCTGGGCTGTGATAAACTCCTCAGATCGGTGGTGCGAACAAGCAAAAACGGCCTCAAGACAAGGAAACATCTTTTTACCCAGAGCGTGAAACTATCCGATTTTCTAAATTGCTCACAACCCATGGGTCTAGTGAGTAAAGGGGCCCGGTATCAGATTTCCCCGGAGTACTTAAATTTTATGATCAACTTGGCACATCGTCTTGTAAGAGATTTCCTGACAAACACAGAATCATCACCTTGCCTTTCCTACGACCCTATTGGGAGCAGAAATCTCCGTCTAGCCGCCCGTAACGGAATCCTCTCAAAACTCTTCAATATTCCTCGGCCCATGCATCTTTTCAATGTGGATCAAGAGCTCCTCAAATTATGATATGGGTAGCACCGCCTCGCCCCGCCACTGGAACATTGGAATATTGGAATGGTGGAAGAATGGGGGTTTCTAGGAAGAGAAACATTTTAATACGATCTTTTCGTTTTTCGCCACCCGGTATCCCATTATTCGAACATTCCATTACAGCATGTTAATGGCAGGACGTTCTCACTTTTTTTAGGCTATTCATACGGGCCAATTAGTTGAAATGTCATTGCGAGTGAAACGAAGCAATCTCATCAAGAGCGAGATTGCCGAGCTCTTTCGAGAATGGACTCTCGTCCCATTGGGACGGAACGGGGGGAACAGAAAGGAAAAATGATCTGCATCATACTCCCCCGTTGCACAGTCCTTTGTTCCATGTTAATAGAGAGGCTGTCGGAAAACGCCCATCTGCCATTCGACAAGTCGTTCGACAGGCTCACGATCCTGAGCAAAGCCGAAGGAGTGCGTTACCCTCATCCCCCGCCCTGTTAAATCCTCGCTTGGCGAGACGGCGTAGCCGATTTAACAGGGCAAGTCACTGCGGCGTACTTCTGTGTACGCCTCATTCCTCGGGATTTCGGAAGCCTTGCATTTGGACATTTTCCATCAGCCTCTCAGAAGCCCGTTCTTCGACAGTCTTAGAAGAAGATTGTGACAATTGTAATTGTCAAAAAAGCCTCATAAAAACTATGAATGTGATCAGGATACTTCCAGAAAAGGTAGCCTCTCAGATAGCCGCGGGGGAAGTCATAGAGAGACCTGCTTCTGTTGTCAGGGAATTACTGGACAATAGCATTGATGCGGGATCGACCAGAGTGGTCGTAAGGATTGAAAATGGGGGGAAAAGACTCATTAAGGTGAGTGATAATGGCGTAGGGATGAGCCGGGACGACCTGCTTTTGTGTGTAGAGAGGCACGCCACAAGTAAGATCAAGTCGGCCTCAGACCTCTTCTCCCTTAATTATCTGGGTTTCAGGGGAGAGGCTCTTCCAAGTACAGCCTCAGTATCTCGAATGGAGATCACGTCACGCCCAACCCAGCAGTTGATCGGCCACAAGGTGAAAATTGATGGAGGGAAACTCAGATCAGTTGATGAAATCGGTTGTCCAACTGGAACTATCGTGGAAGTAAGAGACCTTTTTTACAATGTGCCTGCCAGACGAAAGTTCCTTAGGGCCGATAAGACAGAAACTGATCACATTATCGATAACTTCTCTAGGATCGCCCTGCCATTTCTCCACATACATTTCAGACTGGAGTACAAGAACAAGACTGTCCTAAATCTCCCCCTCTCAGAGAACGATTTAAATCGTCTTTCGGTACTGATGGGACGGGACGTGGCCCGGACCCTCTTGGCGCTTCATCAACAGGCAGGAGAACTCAAGGTCGAAGCCTACCTGGCCCCACCTGATTTGAACAGAAGCAGGGGGGATCGCATTTTCATATACGTTAATAAAAGGAGCATCCGGGACAGACTTGTTACGCGGGCCGTCATGGAAGGTTATGGGCAACGACTGATGAAGGGACGCTATCCGCAGGCCGTCATCTTTTTAGAGGTGGACCCCTCTTTGGTGGATATCAATGTTCACCCAACAAAACAGGAGATACGCTTTCGCAATAGCCGACTGGTTTATCAGACAATTATAGCAGCCATTGAGAGCACCTTGGGAGAGCGATTTCATGCTATTTTTGAAACCAACTTTGACTACGGGTACAGAGGGCTGAAAGAGACGCAGGAGAAGCATTTGGGTAAAGTGGACATGGCAGAGCCGCAGGGTGAGTATTCGCTGGCAGCAGATGAGAATTTGGGCGTCCCTGCCGCCTCATTTCAAGAGCTCCATTTTGTGAAAGAGGGTCCCCGGGTTATCGGCCAGCTGAAGGACACCTATATCCTTTGCCAGACGAGGGATGCTCTTATCATGGTGGATCAGCATGCGGCCCATGAAAGGATCGTCTACGAGACCCTTAAGGGGGCATATCAGACCATGCGAATTGAACGCCAGTCTTTCTTGATTCCACATAAATTGGAAGTTTCAGTCAATGAAGGAAGGATTATCCAAGAGAAGCTGGATCAACTGGTGAAATTGGGATTGGAACTGGAGCACTTTGGAGGCAGTACATTCCTGTTGAGATCTGTGCCTTCTTCACTGATTCATGCACAATGGGAAAACTTCTTGTATGACCTTCTTCCGGTGCTGGAGGAGGAGGATGATCTATCAAGTGACAAGGCCATGGAGAAAATACTGACTGTTATGGCGTGTCACGGGGCTATCAGGGCGGGAAAAAGGATGTCTCTGGAGGAGATGACTCTACTCCTGAGTCAACTGCAAGAGATGGATCTCCCCACTAATTGTCCTCACGGCAGACCTATCCTTAAAAAATTCAGTTACTACGAAATAGAGAAGATGTTCAAGAGGGTCGTGTGAAGAAGTGAGCTAAAGTGCCTAAAGTGTCTAAAGTGAGCTAAAATTAAGGACATATCTTGCGATGTGTTTGCTTAGGATTGACATGAATCATCGCCATTGGAACAGAGGGATTGATCTGTGCGGGTACTCCTAGAGCCTTCCACTTTAGGCACTTTAGTTCATTTTAGTTCACTTTAGGCACTCATCGTGGGCCACCCCATGTTACCAATTTCAAATCCTAAGTGACGAGTAACCCATGAGGGAGCTAAAACCTAAGGTGGTTGTGATTACCGGGCCTACGGCCTCTGGGAAGAGTTCGTTGGCCGTTGAGTTGGCCCTATATTTCGGAGGTGAGATCGTTAATGCCGATTCCATGCAGGTTTACCGAGGCATGGACGTAGGTACGGCCAAACCAACGATTGCAGGAAGAAGGGGTGTCCCCCATCATCTCCTTGATGTGGTAAATCCGGATGAGGATTTTGATGCAGCCAAATACCGATCTCTGGCGGTTCCCCAATTGCAGGATATGGTCTGCAGAGGGAAAGCCAGTTTTGTGGTGGGAGGAACGGGCCTTTACATAAAGACTCTCCTGGGCGGGCTTCTTGAATGTCCTCCGGCGGATCCAGAGCTTAGGGAAGAATTGGGCCGAACGTGGAAAGAACAGGGCTCAGTGTTTCTATATGAAAAGCTGAAGACGCTTGACCCAGAGTCCGCGCTAAAAATCCATCCCCATGATAAGGTGAGGATCATTCGTGCCCTGGAGATTATTCACCTCACCCAACAACGCCCTTCATCTCTAATTCGAAGACATGCTTTTGGGGATAATGCATTCGAGGCCCTGAAGATTTGTATGGAAATGGATAGAAAAGAACTCTATGAGCGAATCAATCAGCGGTCCCTGAGAATGATAGAAGGTGGTCTTGTGGCGGAAACGGAAGGACTGCTAAAGAAGGGCTACTCTCCGGAGTTGAAGCCCATGAAGTCACTTGGATACAGGCATGTGGTCAAATACTTGGAAGGCGCTTGCGCACTGGATCAAACAACATATGAACTGCAGAGAGACACGCGCAGGTATGCCAAAAGGCAGTTGACCTGGTTTGGAGCCGATCCTGAAATGGTCTGGATAAAGCCTAAGGATATTGATGGCATCATTAAGAAGATAAAGGCGTTTCAAACGCTTCACCCTTGACCTTCTGATCTTTTTATTTAAAGATGCAAAGCTGGCCAAACGCATCACCAAAACGAGGTAACGGAGGAGAACTGAACGCCATGACGCATCGTGGACTCAAAGGAATTTTGGCAAAAGTCCTCATCGGAACGCTCCTTTCTGTCTTCAATAACTCTTTGTCCGTCGCCCGAGTGGACACAAAACTGGAACAGAATGAAATCCTGGTCATAGGTACGGGCACCATTCTGGATGGCAACGTGGCTAAGGCAAGAAAGAGGGCTATCGCTGAGGCCCTGGTTAAGGGGGTAGAAGAATATCTGGGCAGACGGCTGGGAAGTCAAACGATGATTAATAATTTCCCAAGACTCCTCCAGGATGTCATACCGAGGGCCAGGGAAGAGATTGAAAACTTCCACATCCTTGCTGAAGAGAGAATGGATAAGAAATACAAGATACTTGTGAGGGTCAAAGTAAATGACAAAGTCATGGAAGAGAAGTTGAGGGAAATAGGTGTTATCTTCATGGAGGGTCCTCCCATTAAGGTCCTTTTTTTGGTCTCTCAGACGGACACAAGAGAAGAGAAGACCTTATACTGGTGGAAGGCCCCTGAAACCGATTCAGCTCTGAGTCTAGTAGAACTTGCCCTACACAGGGTCTTTCAAGAAAGAGGCTTTCAGCCCATAAGCCGATTGCTAAGAACGCCAGAGGGGGGTTATTTTCCGGAGATGAAGGCTCTGGATTTGTCGGATGAGGATGCAATCAGATGGGGCGAACTATTCTCTGCGGATGTGGTTGTTCGGGGCAGATGTGAAATCATCGGTGGCGATGAAGTCTCCATTGTACTCAAGGCTCTTCATGTGGAGCACAGCATTATGATAGGTCGGGATATGCAGAGCGAGAGAATGGCTGATGGAGCAGGTGACATGGAACAGATCGTGGAGACCATTGAGATTGCCGTGAATAATGTGGCTAGCAGATTGACTCCCGAAATCATGAGGGCCATAGAACTACCTGAAACAGAGACAGCGCAACTATCACTTTCACTCAAAGGATTGAGGAGCTTTAGACAGTTCAGAGAGTTCAAGGATTTTCTTGAAAAGAGAGTGCCAGGTGTCAAATCTGTAAGGCAGACTCGGCTCAGGGGAAATTCCGTGTCTTTGGCAGTGGAGTTCCTCGGTGATGAGGAAAAGTTTGTAGAGAGAGTATCAAGCCATGAGAAACTCCCTTTTAAGGCCGACTGGGCTAAGACAGAGGAGGGGGAAATAGTTGTTCTTATAAGGTAGTTTCCATGACAGTCCCCAATCTCATCACGACCATCAGGATCATCTTGGCACCGGTCTTTGTCATCTATTTGATCAATGATCAGTTTCTGCCAGCTCTTATCATATTCCTGCTCTGCGCAGTAAGCGATGGGCTCGATGGGATGGTGGCGAGGCTAATGAATCAGAGGAGTAAACTTGGAGCCTACCTGGATCCTCTCGCGGACAAGTTACTGCTGGTGGCTGCCTTCGTCACGCTTTCTGTCAGAGGTTATTTGCCCGCCTGGTTGACAGTTTTGGTCTTCAGTAGAGACACGATTATACTTCTGGGTGTGCTCGTTCTATTTTTGAACCGGACGGAATTTACGATCAAGCCAACTTCCGTGAGTAAAATCACCACTTGGCTTCAGTTCCTAACGATTTTTGCTGTCCTCTCACAGGCCTACGTGCCTTCTTTTGCAAAGTTCTACCCCTATATCTTCTATCTCACTGCCCTGCTCACGATAAGTTCAGGCCTCCATTATATGCACCACTGGTTCAGGATGATGGGAGAGGGATCTGGTGAACGCTGAAGCTGAGCTGATTCAACAAGAATTCAGGGCCCAAATCCACGGTGAAGTTCCTGAATCATTATTGAAACCCGCAGGAATTGGAGGATTCCTGATCAGCAGCAATATATTAGATGTAGGTTTAGCCCTGCGATACTGGGGACCTACCCATAGGGTGGCGAGTCCAGGTCCAGCAGGGACAAGTCCTGTGTCTGCGGGGAGATGACGCCTTGATGGTGAATCAGGACCGGGTAATATCGCTTGACAGAGGTAGAGCGACTTGATAATGAACTGACCTATACAGGCACGTAGCTCAGGGGGAGAGCACTACCCTGACACGGTAGGGGTCACGGGTTCAAATCCCGTCGTGCCTACCATGGAACTACGACATTTGGAGGCTGGTTTTGAGCCAGCCTTTTTTCATTGCGGGACAGATCAAATCATTGCGCGCAAATCTTAGAAAGTATTTTATAGTAATTCATAAAAGCCGGTCCGCATACGGGACGGTAAGGCGTTGTATTCTGGCCGTTTGAGGCCACGCCGCTTCTGAGACCCCTTGTGGCGTTCAGCCGAGGTGTAAATAAGTTTGTCATGGAACTTATTAATTGAAGGACTTCGGTTGCCTCTAACAAGCGCATGAACCAGGGAAAAAGGTGAGGGAAAACCGAGGGGCCAAGGAGTTGGGTCTTGACTTTTTCCAACCATTCTTGTATCTTACAACAGGTTGTTCGATTTTCTAAGTGATTTCAATAACTCTCACGGAATCGCAGGGGAAATTAATGTATGCCTGCCACTTATTTTTTGGGTGGAGGCCGAGGAATCGCATAAAAGAACCGCAGGATATTCCTGAGTCCAGGCAGAAGAGATAGGGTCTTAGCGTAGCGTTGTATTTTTAAATGAAGATTCTAATAAGGCATCTGGGGTGGCCATGAGCCTATTTTGGATGCCTTATTTTCTTTGTGTATTTGAACAATGAAGAGTTTTAAAATCCATCTGAAAGATCAGTTAACCAAAGAAGTGGAAGCAAGGCCTATTCCAGCGCAGGAGGCCCTGCGGCATCTTCATGTGGCTAACTTGGGCAAAGTGATGGCGGTTAAGATAGATGGTGAAAGTCGAGACCTTTCAACTTTGATAGACTCTGAGGTGGCACTGGAACCCATTTTTTTGGAGTCAGAAGAGGGTCTTGAAATCTTACGGCACAGCACTTCGCATGTCATGGCCATGGCCGTCAAAGAGCTTTTTCCTGGTGTAAAGGTGACTATTGGGCCTGCCATTGAGAACGGTTTCTACTATGACTTTGATTATGAGCGGCCATTTCGGGAAGACGATCTTCCAAAGATCGAAGAGAAGATGAAAGAGATCGTCAAGGCAGACCTTCCCTTCGAGAGAAGTGAAATGAGAAGCGAAGAGGCGATAGCACTGTTTAGGGACGAAGGGGAGGATTACAAGGCGGAGATTATCGAAGACCTGGGTGAGGAAAGGGTTTCCCTATATACGCAGGGGAGTTTTACTGACCTGTGTCGTGGACCCCACCTTCCTTCTACTGGAAGAATAAAGGCTTTTCGACTGACAAAAGTGGCGGGAGCTTATTGGCGCGGCGATGAGAACCGGGCCATGTTGAGCCGAATTTATGGTGTGGCCTTTGCAGAACAAAAGGCACTGAAGAAATATCTCCACAAATTGGAGGAGGCCAAGAAGCGGGATCATGTTAGACTGGGAAAAGAACTTGGCCTTTTTAGTACTTATGAAGAGATAGGGGCCGGTTTGGTTGTTTGGCACCCCAAAGGGTATATGCTGCGGCATATTCTGGAGGATTTTGAGATCCACGAACATTTGAAGCGTGGCTACGAGATGGTGAAAGGCCCTCAGCTTTTAAAGACCGAGTTATGGAAAAGGTCGGGGCATTTTGAAAACTACCGTGAGAACATGTACTTCACTGAGATTGATGAACAATCCTATGGGATCAAACCGATGAACTGCTTGGCCCATATGCTCATTTACAACTCTAAGATCAGGAGCTATAGGGGCTTGCCTAAGAGATATTTCGAACTGGGCCTGGTTCATCGGCATGAAAGATCCGGCGTATTGCATGGCCTTCTGAGGGTGAGGGAGTTTACGCAGGATGACGCCCACATCATCTGTACCCCGGAACAGTTGGACGGGGAGATAAAAGGCGTTCTTGCTTTTGTGAAGGATGTCATGGGCATTTTCAAGTTTGACTATGAACTGGAAGTGAGTACGCGTCCGGAGAAGTCAATCGGATCAGATGATGACTGGGAAAGGGCGACCACTGCCCTAATGCAAGCGATGGATGATAATGATTTACCCTACCAGATCAATGAGGGAGATGGTGCCTTTTATGGTCCTAAGATCGATGTGAAACTCAAAGATGCACTGGAGAGAAAATGGCAGTGTGCAACAGTGCAGTGTGATTTTACATTGCCAGAAAGATTTGATCTGACTTATATAGATAGAGACGGGCAAAAGCATAGACCAGTCATGATCCATCGAGTGATCCTGGGTGCCCTTGAGAGATTCATTGGTGTGCTCATAGAGCATTACGGTGGCGCATTTCCCACATGGCTTTCCCCTGTGCAAGCGACTGTCCTCACAGTGACGGACAGAAATATAGCACATGGTGAAAAGTTGTTGAAGTCCTTGCTGGATGCGGGTATAAGGGCGGAAGCGGATTTTCGGAACGAGAAGTTGAGCCTAAAGGTTAGAGAGGCGCAGCTCCAGAAGATTCCTTATATGTTAATCATTGGTGATAGGGAATCTGATAAAGGGGGCGTCACGCCTAGACTGAGAAGCGGTAAGAATCTTCCGTTTATGATGGGAGATGAATTTGTTGCGTTAATTGATGAAGAAATTACACAAAGGAGGTAGCGGCTATAGTTAAGAAGATAGATTCTATCAGGATAAATCGTCGGATCCATGCCAAGACGGTGCGGCTGATTTCCGTGGACGGACGTCAGCTTGGTATTGTGAGCATTCAAGAGGCCCTGGACGCTGCAGGTGAGGATGGGCTGGATCTTGTGGAGGTTGCACCCAATTCAGACCCTCCCGTTTGCAGGATCATGGATTATGGTAAATTTAAATACCAAGCCAGCAAGAGAGAACAAGGGGCTCGAAAGAAGGGAAAAACCTTTCAGGTCAAAGAAATCAAACTCAGACCGCACACTGAGGAACATGATTTGGGGTTCAAGATTCGGAACCTGAAAAAGTTTCTAGACAAGAAAAACAGGGTAAAGGTAACCGTGATCTTTCGGGGCCGGGAACTCGCTTACAAGGACGTGGGCAAAGAGCTTCTTCAAAGGGTTGCTGAGGAAGTCATGGATATGGGGACGGTGGAGCAACCCCCCAGAGAAGAGGGACGGAACCTGTCCATGTTTATTGTCCCCAAGTAGACCCATCGCCGCAAATTATGAAATCGCTTCACGATTCTATATAATGTCCCGCTACAATCCTAGGCGGGACTCAAAAAAGGAAATTCCCATACAATCAAGCTACGCCTACCAAGAATAGCATTTAATTTGCTGGGGCGACATCATCATATGTAGGCCAATGGATTGGAGTTTTACAGAGCACGTGACAAAATCTGGCGTAGTGTTACAAAAATGTCTAACACAGATGTTAACATCTTGTTTTATATAGTCGGCTAAAGTAAATGGAGGATTGAAAATGCCCAAAATGAAAACCAACCGCGGAGCAGCCAAGAGATTTAAGGCCACGGGTTCGGGGAAGATTGTGCGGAATAAGGCCTTTGCCAATCATATACTGACTAAAAAAAGTACAAAAAGAAAGCGTAACCTACGCAAATCTGGTCTCGTCCATTCATCAAACAGGCAGAAAATCACGAGACTGATTCCTTACAGGTAAAAGGCCTCCAAGTTCGATCCGTGATAACTGAGCCCTGGAACATCATCCTTTACGAGGGCTTACTGGAGAAATTCTTAAATGAGGTTCAATTATGCCAAGGGTAAAAAGAGGCTCCAAAACGAGACAGAGAAGAAAAAAAGTACTGAAAGCTGCAAAAGGTTACAGAGGCGGCCAGAGTAGACTCTTTAAGACGGCATCCATCTCTGTGAACAGGGCGAGAATGTACGCCTATCGGGATAGGAGGGCCAGGAAAAGAGACTTTCGAAGGCTTTGGATCATACGGATTAATGCGGCCGCCAGAGAGAACGGTCTCTCTTACAGCCAACTTATGGGCGGACTCCATAAAGCAGGCATTGATTTGGATAGAAAGATTCTCGCTGAAATGGCCGTGAATGATCCTGCGGCCTTCGCCCAAGTGGCCGAGATGGCCAGATAGAAAGGGTGTCGCGGACTAAGAGGTCGCTTAGCTATATGGCCCCGTTTGGCATTGCAGGCGGGGCCTAAAAGTAAACGGGTCCTTTCCATGACAGGACAAGTTGTTTTCACATGAGAGAAAAGCTTCTTGAAATGGAAAAAAGGGCGCTCAAAGAAATTGAGACCCTACGAAATCAATCCGGTTTGGAGAAATTCCGGATCGCCTATCTCGGGAAAAAAAGCCCAATTGTCTCTGCAATGAAGCAATTGAAGGACTTGCCTGCAGAGGAAAGGCCCGAAGTGGGCCAGCTGGCAAACCGAATAAAGGCCAATCTATCCAGACTCTATGAAGAGGCAAGGGATAGAATTGAGTCTGATAAAGCCAAAGAAGCCCACCTCCTCGATATCACGCTTCCTGGTCGAGAACCTGTCATAGGACATCTTCATCCCATCACCCAAGTAACTAAAGAGATCTGCAACATATTTTTGCGTATGGGATTTAGGATCGTGAAAGGTCCCAACGTGGAATTGGATTATTACAATTTCGAAGCCCTTAATATCCCACGCGATCATCCGGCCAGGGATATGCAGGATACGTTCTACATTTCTGACAATGTGGTCCTTAGAACGCACACATCTCCCATGCAGGTCCGGGTCATGGAAAAGCAGTCTCCTCCTGTGAGCGTGATTGCCCCTGGCAAAGTGTACAGGAGAGATTCTGACGTGTCCCATACGCCAATGTTTCACCAGGTGGAAGGACTGCTTGTGGACAAGGGCGTGACCTTTGGCGACCTGAAGGGTACGCTCACCAGCTTTGTCCATCAGTATTTTGGCCGAGATACGGCGCTCCGTTTCAGGCCTAGCTTTTTCCCTTTTACTGAACCAAGTGCAGAGGTGGACATCCAATGTGTTATATGCGGAGGGAAGGGCTGTCGCACCTGCTCACATACAGGTTGGCTGGAGATCTTGGGGTCGGGCATGGTGGACCCAGAGGTTTATCGGTTTGTGGATTACGATGCGGAGATATACTCAGGTTTTGCCTTTGGAATGGGGATTGAGAGGATCGCCATGCTCAAATATGGTATTGATGATATTCAACTCTTCTTTAAGAACGATATGCGTTTTTTGCGACAGTTCTGAGTTGATGTCCGTTGTCTGTTGTCCGTTGTTTGTTGCATTCCTTTTCAACGGACGAAAAACGACTGACTACTGACGGGTGGCAGGCTCCTGGGGCCGT
The DNA here is from genome assembly GCA_050122535.1 of Desulfobacteraceae bacterium. Lineage (GTDB taxonomy): Bacteria > Desulfobacterota > DSM-4660 > Desulfatiglandales > HGW-15 > JASFEQ01. The sequence goes on from JASFIT010000003.1 coordinate 32,363, forward strand.
AGAAAGGCGTACTTTCTACCGCTTCCATTTCTCAAGTAGGCGGCAACAACACATGCGCGTAAGTCTGAACTGGCTCAAAGATTATGTGGACATAGATATACCAGCGAAGGATCTGGCTGAACGATTGACCATGTCTGGGCTGGAAGTGGAAGGTCTGGAGCCGCTGGGCAGGTCCCTTCAAGATATCCGGGTCGCGAAAATATTATCCATAAAGCGCCATCCTGGTGCTGATCGTCTCTTTATCTGTCACATGGATACGGGTGATGGAGAAGTGCCCGTGGTCTGCAGTGCACCCAACCTCACGACAGGGGCAATAGTCCCCATGGCCCTACCAGGCACCCAATTGCCGGGAGGAACGATTGTCGAAGAAAGCCGAATAAGGGGTGAACGCTCCGTGGGCATGCTCCTGGCCGAAGATGAGATGGGCCTTACCGATGACCATACGGGCATCATGATTCTGCCTTCTGACCTGTCACCCGGAGCAAAAGTCCCTAAGGTCGTTCCTTTGGAGGATTGGGTTTTTGATATCAGCATTACGCCCAACAGACCCGACTGCGCCTGCGTCATAGGCGTTGCCAGAGAAATTGCGGCCATTACAGGTCAGAAACTGAAGCGTCCTGAGATTAAAATAGAGGAAGGTGAAACGCCCATAGAGGATCTCACCCATGTTACCCTAGTTGATTCTGAAGGGTGTCCCCGTTATGCGGCAGGGATGATACAGAGCATTGAACTGCGGCCATCCCCTTTCTGGATGCGATACCGTCTCCACGCCTCGGGCGTGAGAGGCATCAATAATGTGGTCGATGTGAGCAATTATGTGATGCTGGAGATGGGTCAACCCTTGCACGCCTTTGATTATGATCGGCTCAGAGAGAACAGGATCGTGGTGAAAAGGGCGGAGAATGGCGAAATATTCAGCACCCTAGATGGCCAGTCCCATACCCTTGACGGTGAAATCCTGATGATCTGTGACGGAGAGAGGTCAGTGGCCGTGGCAGGCATCATGGGTGGTCTTAACTCAGAGATCTTTGCCGGTTCCACCAATGTGCTGGTGGAGAGCGCCTATTTCGATCCTATAACCATACGCAGGGGCGCCAGGAAACTGGGTCTCTCCACAGAGGCTTCCTACCGATTTGAACGGGGAATAGACATTGAGGGCGTAATCACCGCCTTGAGAAGGGCCCTGATGCTCATTCACCAATTAGCCGGTGGCGAGATTATCAGAGGACTCATCGATAATTATCCAAAGCCTTTCAGCCAACCGACCATTGATCTGAGGATTGACAAAACAAATGATTTCCTTGGGACCTCCCTTTCTCAGGACACCATAGCTGGGTATCTGAGGGCCCTGGAGTTGCAGGTGAAAGAGGTGGATCCGAATCTGATCAGAGTCACGCCACCCCCGTATCGCGTTGATATCACAAGAGAAGTAGACCTTATGGAGGAAGTGGCGAGGCTGGAGGGATACGACAGGATTCTCGTGACATCACCTCATATAAGGCCTTCTGATGAGGCGGATTTGCCCAGGCTTATCCTTCGTGACCAGATGCGAGAGATCATGGTGGGCCTCGGTTTTACCGAGATTATCACCTACAGCTTCATTTCCCCAGATTCGGCGGTGTTTTTGGGGGCGGGAGAGAATAGCCCCCTCCGATCTTTTGTAAAATTGCTGAATCCTCTTACCGCGGATCAGTCCGTGATGAGAACTTCCCTTGTGCCAGGGCTTTTGGATGCCATTCAAACCAATATCCTCCATGGAGAGAAAGATCTGAAGCTCTTTGAGTGGGGCAAGGTGTTTATTCAAAGTGAAAACGCCGAACTCCCCCTAGAGGTGCCTTTCCTGAGCGCCATCATGACCGGCTTGTCGGATCAAAAGGCCTGGTATCGGGAGGAGAGAAATGTGGATTTTTACGACATTAAAGGGGGTGTTGAGGCCCTCTTGACCTCCCTGGGACTGGATGGATTTCTGTTCAAAAGGGACCACATTCCACCCTACTATCATCCTGAGTTCTCCTCTCAAGTTCACTTCTCTGATTCCGTCCTAGGACATGTGGGCCAAATTCTGCCCGAGGTTATGAATACCTACGGTTTGGAATCTGTGATAGCCTATCTCTTTGAACTGGATATAGAAATCCTTATGGAGCAGATGCCAGATAGAAAGGCATTTGAACCCTACGCCAGGTTTCCGGCGGTTTTCAGGGATATTTCATTGATCGTGGGCCGAGGCGTGGCAAGTGCTGAGGTACAAGAAATTATAGAGAGTGAGGGAGGAGAACTCATTGAGTCTGTAGACCTTTATGACCTTTACGAAGGGGGGAAAATCGATCCCTCTGAAAAGGCTATTGCCTTCCGGATCTGTTACAGGTCCCAAAAGGGCACTTTGGATGGAAAGGAAATCAACCGTTTGCATGAGACCATTATCGAGCAAATAAGGCAAAAAACCGGTGGTCGATTAAGGGAGGGTTGAGGAGGTTATGGAGATCCCTGAGGACAAGAAGTATTTTAGAATAGGTGAGGTGAGTCGTATTATAGGTGTTCGACCCTATGTATTAAGATATTGGGAAAGCGAATTTCCCCAAATCCGGCCCCATAGGGCCGACTCCAATCAGAGGACATATCAAAAAAAGGACCTGGAAACGATCTTCAGGATTAAGAAGCTCCTCTATGAGGAGCGGCTTACCATTGAGGGTGCGAGAAAGAAACTAAAAGAGAACCGGTCAAATCCGCTCCCTGTAGAGAAAGAGCTCCTCAAAGAAATAAAGAGCGAGCTTCGAGATATCCTGAAGGCCCTTTAACATTTTCCCAATACACCCCTTTGTCTGAGAATCCGTTCCTATTTCCCCCACCTCTTGGACACTAGGCCGCAATTCGACAAACCGTCATTGCGGGCGAGCCCCGCAAGCCTGCCCCGTACCTGATACGGGGTTGGGCGAGACCCGGAATCCAGGAAGATCGCGGAAAATCAAATCATTCTGGATCCCGGCTCGCATCCCGCCCCGCAGGATTTGGCCGGGATGACGAATTGCGAAACAGTTTCGTGGCGGGGACGGGTTTTTCAAATGACTAGGATTTGAGTCAACAGATAAAGATCTCCACAGGAACCCTACTGATCAATCGACA
>JASFIT010000004.1:0-31068 GCA_050122535.1 Desulfobacteraceae bacterium
AGCCTTTCCAAGGGGGATTGCCCATGAATACGTACCGCTTCATGGGGCATAATGCCTTTTCCGTGGGGATGAGCCAAATCCCTGAAGGGGATGAGGGATATGAAGTGGAACAGGTATCCCTTCCCAAGAGTCAGCAATACCAGAAACTCATTTTCAAAGAGGGCAGACTGGTTGGCGCCTCGGGGATCAACACCAACATGGACCCGGGTATCATGTTACAACTGATCGTGAGGAAGGTGGACCTGGAAGAGGTGAAGGGCCAGTTCGTCGCTTCTCCTGTGGACACGGGTCGGATCTTGATGTCAAGGTTGTGGAGATAAAATATTCTCTTTATCTCTCACAGAGTTCGCAGAGACGCGGAGAATTTAGATAGACAGGATGGACAGGATTTCTTTGAATATCGACTGAAGGATTGCTTGAGCGCCCCGTAAAACGGGGCCTCCCAATGTTACCACATTGGGAGATATGGAGACCTGAATAACAAAAATAAGCTAGCTTAATTTTTGTTATACGGTTCTCCATACAGCAGCAAGCAATCTTTCCTGTCTGCGAAAGTCTGTGTGGGCTTGCCCCGCCATAGCCTTGGCGACGGCGGGTCTGTGGCTAACAACGCTTAGCGTATCTCCTAGGTCTCTGCGCCTCGAGCGAAGTCCCGCAGGCGTGGGACAAGCCCTGCGACGCTGCATGGGACAAGCGGGCGAGAGAATATCTTTTTAAAGAAGTTAGAAAAGGGGAAAGTATTTTGGGGAATGCATATCGCACAATCGCCGTGAGAGAAGATAAATGTGACGGGTGCGGCAAATGCGTAGAGGCATGCGCACAATTTAAGGCCGATTCAAACGATCCTGCTCACTCTCGGATCAAGGTGGCACCTGAGGCAGGAAACAACACCTTTGCGCTGGCTATTTGCCGGCAGTGCGGAGATCCGCACTGTGTCTCCAACTGCCCTGCAAGGGCCCTAAGCAAAAATGTGGACACAGGGATTGTGGAGTGGGATGAGGATCGATGCGTGGATTGCCAGCTTTGCACCATGGCGTGCGCTTATGCGGGCATCACGTACAACCCCCTGGCAAGCCAGGTGATGAAGTGTGATATGTGTGACGGTGATCCGGCTTGCGTAAAGGCTTGCCCATTGGCGGCCCTTGAGCTCAAGATGGGAGCAGATCTGTACAAGTCTTGGGGGGACCTGGAGGATCTCTTTGTTCCGGGCCTCTCGGCCTGTCTTGGCTGCAACTCGGAGCTGCTCATCCGTCACACCCTGCGTCGTGTGGGGCCCAATACCGTGGTGGCCACGCCGCCTGGTTGCATCCCTGGCGTAGGCACCGTTGGTGTAAACGCGAAAACGGGCACAAAGGTGCCTGTATTTCATCCCTTGCTAACCAATACGGCGGCCATGCTCGCAGGCGCACGACGCTACTACAATCGGATTGGAAGGGATGTGACCATGCTCGCCTTTGCCGGGGATGGGGGTGCTGCAGATGTGGGATTTCAATCTCTATCCGGGGCAGCAGAGCGGGGCGAACAGATGATCTACATCTGCGTGGACAACGAGGGGTATATGAACACCGGTGTGCAACGCTCGAGCACAACGCCCTTTGGTGCATGGACTTCCACAACACCTGTAGGAGCCGTGCTCCGAGGGAAGACACGTGATGCCAAGCCTCTCCCGCTGCTTATGGTCATGCATAATTGCGAATATGTGGCCACTGCCTCCACGGCATTTATGGAGGACTTCTACGCAAAGCTAGACAAGGCTATTGAGGCGGCGAAGCGAGGGATGGCATTTATCCACGTCTTTTCCCCCTGCCCCACGGGTTGGCGCTTCCCTCCAAGCAAGCTCATAGAAGTGGCCCGCAAGGCCGTGGAGAGCAATATGGTCCCCCTCTGGGAGTACACGTCTCAGGAGGGGAGAATTCATTTTACTTATCCGGTGGATAATCCCTTGCCGGTGGAGGCTTATCTATCATTGATGGGTAAATACCGGCATCTGGACAAGGAACAGCTCGGCCATATCCAGGAGGCCACGGATCAACGTATAGAGGTCATAAAGAAATTTGGGGGAAATGGCGGAGAGGAAGAAGCAGAGAAGGTTCAAAAGTCTCAGACCGCATAAGAAATGTCATTGCGAGGCGTCCTGTATATACGGGGCGACGACGCAATCTCATTTTCTAGCGTCCTAGCCTCCCAGCTTCCAAGCCTCTTAGCCTCCTAATCTATTACATAATACACACAGGGTTCCGTGCCATGTTCTGGATGGAGCGGAACCGCGTTCTTCTCTCGTATCAATTTGGAGATCTCACTATCCGGGTCGTCCAGATCCCCGAAAACCCTCGCCTTGTTCGGACAGCTGATGACGCAGGCTGGCGTTGCCTCCCGGTCTGTGCCTGGCTTCAACCCCTTCTCCAATCCTTCATCTACCCTTTCAAGGCAAAAATTGCACTTTGTGACCACCCCTTTCTGATGGGGGTACAATTTTTCCCCAACCTTCTCATATGCCGTCAAACCCTGGCCTGGAAAGTATTCCTTCCCGTCCTCAGAAATATAGGAGCGCACTTGATAAGGACAGGAGATGAGGCAATATCTGCAGCCCATACATTTGTCCGGGTCAATCTGAACAATACCATCTTCCCGTTGTTCAGTGGCACCCGTGGGACAGACCTTCACACACGCGGGATCTTTACAGTGATTACAAAGCACCGGATACATGTTCTTTTTGACGTGGGGATATGTGCCTTCCCCTTCAGAGACCAACAGTCTCCCCCACATGATGCCCGGAGGCAGGAAATGCTCCTGCTTACATTTTATCGCACAGCTGTAACACCCAGCACACTTAACGAGATTGATTAGCATTCCCCATCTCATTGCTCTGTCCTCCTCTTAACAGTATAGGCCTTCATCCTTGATACAATCTCAAGAGACCCCACAACAGGACACATATGCTTGTAATCAGCCCTCAACAATGAATTGAAATTCACCCCTTTGTCCTTGGCGATGGGCCTCCCTTTGGCCCAGCCGCCCAGACCCACGACAGCCAAGGCTCGGGGCTGTATCAGGCGCGACAATTTCACCCTTCCCTCAACCTTGTCACCCCAGTGGTTTTCCACACAGATGAGATCTCCATCCTGAATGTTCTTCTTTTCCGCTGTCTCCTCATTCATGACGATGTTGAACGTATAGGGGTTGCTCGCACTCATCTCATCCACCAAGGGGTTTTCCAGGAAAAAGCGATGGGTGTGTAGAGGATCACGGTAGGAGACACCCAGCAGGTCATATTCCGAGTCCTCAGGCAATTCGGTGTAGATCACCGAAGGGAAATAACTGATCAAGGGTGTATAGTAATCCCAGTTCATGTGTATCCCGATATTTTCAAAGATCTCCTTTATCTTTGGTTTGTTCTTGGCAACCGTCTCAAAATACATGGGTATGCGGGCATCCACATGATACCGCCAATAGGCCTCTTCAGGCCTCTTCTCCCAGGTGATAAAACCATTCTCCTCAAACCAATCCAGCCCTTTCTGCTCACCGAAGTAATACTTTAAAACCCTGTCTGTAAATTCTTTGGCCTTTATTTTCTCATCCGGTTTGAGGAGCGTGTATGAGGTATCCGTTACATCATCCTGCTCCCATGTACTTTTTTTCCCGGAAAAGTAGTTTTCCAGAAAAGTATTATACTTATCCCTTATCCCCACCCTGTCGGCCAATTCAAAGTAGATATCCAGCGTATCCTTTAGATCATACATGGGCTCAGCCACGGGCATTCTCAAATGGAAGCTCCATTTGTCCAATCCTATGGGATAGTTAAAGAAGAAGCCTATGGATGAGGCAATGTCATAACTTTCGTAAGCATGGACATCGGGCAAAACGATGTCGGCAAAACCTTCTGTGGTTTCGTTATGGGTGGTATTGATGGAGAACATGAAGGGAATCTTGCCAAGGAAGTTGTCCACCGTTTTCTCATTGATGATGTTCATCACCACGTTGCCGCCATACATGCCAAAGACCTGGACCTCATAGGGACGTCCGATCTTGGTCCATATCTCGTCGAAATCATCTGTATATGGATAGGGGTTCATACTGGAGTCAGCCATGACGTCCAGCAGATTAACCATGCCAGGGCCTGTTACATCATGGGGAGGCCAAGGCGTCCTTGTGTGCCAGAATCCAGGGGTGAGCATGCCATCCACACCCCCATAGGGTTCAAACTGAGGCCGACCACTTTCGGGATGACCAAAGCTTCTCACGGTTCCAGATCCCACGACCCCCCCAGGGACATCCTGAGCCCCCATCAATACATTGAGCAAATTCATGGCCAGGTATTGGTGAAATGCGTTCTGGTGCGTCTGCACGCCTTTGTATCCCACGACGGCGACGGGCCTATATGGAAATTTCTTGCCTCCGATCTCTATGGTGCTCCCGATCTTTGCGTTTTCAACAAGTTCCTCGGCAAGGCGTCTGATCCTCTCCGCAGGTACAGTGCTCACTTCAGAGGCCCACTCGGGATCATATTGTTTGATGACCTCTTTCCAGAGATGGAAGGCGGGATGACATTTTACGCCATTGACAGAATATTCCCCCTCCATGGCAGGATGAGACAGGCTTGGGTCATCATAGGTCTTGGCTTTGCTATCTTTCTCATCCCATATGAGCGGCTTCCCGCTCTCTTTGTCTCTCACAAACAACATGTCAGGACCAACGAGATATACGCCATTGGTCTTCTGCCGGATGTACTCCCTATCGTAGATGCCTATCTCATGCACAATAAGGTTGGCCATGGCCAGAAACACGGCGATATCCGTGGCGGGTAAAATGGGAATCCACTCATCCGCATCTGCCCCAGCCCGAAACCCTATGGGGTCCATGACAACTGTCCTCATACCCCTGTCTCTTGCGGCCGCTGCCTGGCGCATGGATGTGGCAGCCATACGACCTCCACCATGCCCCTCATTGCCACCGCAGCGAAGGAGAAAATTACAGTACCTATAGTCAGGGAGTATATCCCACGCCGCATGCATCAAAGCACCCGCATGATGCGCAGCCGCACCGCACTGCGATCCCACGCCGCCGAAGGCCTGGTTAAGACTGCCGCAAGCAAGAAAGAAGAAACTTGTATATATGGTGGATTTAAAAGGTGTCCCAGGACCGGGTGTAAAAGACCATACAATGGACCTGGGGTCATAAACCATGGCCGCTTTAAGCTTTTCGGCGATCGTTCCAAGGGCCTCTTCCCAGGAGATTCTCTCCCACTTGGGATCTTCATGAAGCCCCTTCTTAGGATTGGTTCTCTTCACCGGGTACTGAAGCCGGTTGGGGTCATGGAGGTCCATGATAGTGGCCACACCTCTCCCGCACAAGCCCCCTTGTCCGCCTAGATCGCTCTCAGGCACCCCTTCTATGGCAACCGGGACACCATCAACAACTCTGATTTTAACGCCACAGAGGTTGTAGCAACCCGAACAGACGGAGTAACCCCAGTAATCTTTGATGTCTGCACTTGTGGAAGCCTTACTATTCATAATGACTCCTCCTCTTTTACCATCAAGTAGTGGCATGTTAAATGCCACCCTAAAGTCGTCTCATTTTTGTAGGGTGGGGTTTTAGACCCCACCGAAAGGCATTCATTCCGCATCATACGACAGGCGAATAGAGGGCCCCTTTCAGGATACAATAACGGATCGTCAGATCGCCCAAGAGCCCAGATGCGATAGCTGCCAGCAATAGCAGTGGTGGAACTGAGGCGATGCCAACGGAAAGGCTGTACAGGACCACGATAATGGGAAAGATCAAGCCGATGATCACAGCGCCAAGATAGAAGTGGAGGGCAAGGTCCCCGGCAATGATCCGTTTCACAGATTCCCAACCAATTGCTGATGAAGAGGTAATACTTATCAGGTAGAGTAATAAGACGAGGGCAAAGCTCGGTAGCAGTATCCTGATCCAGACCTCAAGTTGTTCGATTGGGGCACCGGTTAAAAGGTGGATGGCCAACAAGATTTCGGCTCCACTCCAAAGACCGGCAACCACATAGCTCATGGGCAGAAGGCCACTATTCCACAATGGTATAGCCCTCACATAACTCATCAGCATGCCCGCATAAATGGCAACAAGAATACAGAGAATACCTGTAATGACTTTCAAGATCATGAAGTCCCGATTCGGTGCCAACACCGTAAGAATAATACAAAGGGCTCCGAGGGCGCCGAAAGAACCGAGTAAGATGCCGCCCCTTGATATCCAAGAAGATTGGGGTCTCAGAATGGCGCGGTATATCCTCATGGGGTGTCCCATATGGATTAAGAAAAAACCGCAACCCAGGACAAGGCAGAGAACCCAGCCTAAGATCATTCCCAACGGATTCTTAAAAAAGATGGAGACGAAAAATAATCCCGCCCCTGTCTCAGTGAAGAAGAGGGCCAGCCATATGGTCTTCCCTCCACCTTCAATCCATTCCTCCTGCGGCGTGGGTTTGGTCATCCATTCATAATTCAGTAGTTTCGTACCCATTCCTTACCTCCTTTTCTTAAACCTTGCCGCAAGATGGCCATTGGCACAAGAAGAAAAGCGCCTTTCCCTATCAATTCCAGAATTTTTCTGAAGGCAGAGGTTTGCCATATCCAAATAGGTCATCAGCCCGAACAAGCCATCGGTTAAAGCGGTTAGTCCTCCGAATAATGGCCCGAGAAAGATCATGGATAATCCCACGGGGCTTGTTATAGGGGCAGACCATGATACAATTAGAGCAGGCCATCCGAATTTTGCCCCAGAATTCGAAGCATCTTTCACAGTTCACATACCACTTCAGGATTCCGGATTGGTTGGATATGTTGTAGCCTTCAGTCGTCATCTCACCATGGGAGATGGCTTGCGAGGGGCAGTGGTTGGCACACTTCTTACAGTCCTTGCAGAATTCTTTGGCCCCAACGGGTTTATAGGAATCGTAACTCAGGGGAAGATCAGTAAATACCTTGCAGAGCCGAACCCGAGGACCAAATTCTTTTGTGATTAGGAGTCCTAGCCGCCCCATCTCTCCCAGTCCTGCGGCCATGGCAAGGGGAATACTCAACGCCGAATCATTCCCAGATGGGATCGCCCGATAACCGAGACCCCGAACGAATGTGGCCATAAGATTGGCCACAAAGGCCATCTTGGAGTAGCCCAGTCCAGTGGCCGCATCCTCCATGCCACTGGGAGACATGCGAATGGTCTCATAATCCATCTCAACGGCCATCACAATGACATTCTGGCATCCCTCTGGAACTTCGATCGCGTAATGTTCCTGGGTCATCGTATTAAATTCATGGGAATAGACCCAGTTGGGATGAAGTCTACAGATGCCTACCAGATCGGCCCCAAAATAAAGGGCCACCTTCTTCATAATGCGACTCATCTCTTGAGGGGATTCTTTGACCGGATCCCCGGTTTCCACAAAATGCTTTATCTTGGCATTGACGCCTTCCCAGGCATAAAGTCCAAAATTGCTCCGGGAGTTTCCGAGACCTGCCCCCCATTCCAGGTTCCAGGCTCCGTTGCGCAGGGCATAATCTATTTTTCGGAACCCCACCTTTTCTTGGAAGATAGCCTCTTTGTAAAACCGCTTTCCAGCAGGCTGGACTTTTTCATCCCATAGGGCCCTTTTAAACATGTCGTTCTTCTGATCGAAACGCGTGTCCGGTACGGGAAAGGGATAATCCTGATCATGATGTTGGTTTGTGTAGCCCGAAGCCACCTCATTTTTCTCGACCGAATATTGCATTTCCATTGAATCTATCGTCCTCCTTATGAATTACCTTTTTAGGTGTGAATCTAACGCGCTTTCATCGTTTCTTCTTTGGGCGGCCTATTCGACCTTGGCGGTACGCATTCGTGTAGTTCAGACAATACCGATCTCTACCCAGGACCACCTCCGCCGCAAGCAGTGCCTCATAAAGCTCTCGGTCCAAGGGATCCATAATGGCGCTGTCCAGGCCCGCCTCCAAAGCAAAGGCCAGAAAGGCTCGATTGATTAATCCCCGAGCAGGCATGCCAAAGGAGATATTGCTAAGACCAGAGGTCAGATGGACGTCCTGGAACTGCGCCTTGATTTCCCGCATGGTTTCAAATGCCTTAAGCCCGCTATTTGTATCCGTGGCAATCGCTATGACTAAAGGATCTATAAAGAGCTTGTCACGGTCTATGCCGGCCTGATCCGTTTCATGGATCACTTGACGGACGATACCCAAGCGGTCCTTTGTCGTCTTAGGAATCCCCCTATCATCCAGGGCGAGGGCAATGACTGGACAGCCATGTTTTGCAGGGAGAGGCAAGACTTCCTCTAAACGTTTCTTTTCCCCGCTAATGGAGTTGATCATGGGCGTCTGTTCCACGTGATCCATCGCAGCCGTTAGGGCCTTTGGGTTGACACTATCTAGGCACAAGGGCACGTCTACCACTTCCTGAACAACGCCCACCAGCCATACCAGGGCATCGGTCTCCAGATCCGGCTTGGTCCCCGCATTGACATCCAGGTAATCGGCACCTGACTCCACTTGTCTAAGGGCCAGGTCCTGGATGTATTCCTTGTCGCGTTCAGCTATGGCTTTCGCAACCTGGCTGCGGGTCCCGTTGATTTTCTCACCGATGATAAGCATAATAATTCTCTCTATATTTCTGTGGATTCCCGCTCCCTGCCTCCGCAGGGACAAGCTTCGAGACTGTCTCAAATTAATAGAAACTGTCATTCCGGACGAATCCCGCAGAGCGGGATGAGATCCGTGGTTCGACAGGCTCACCACCCTGAGCGAAGTCGAAGGGGAATCCAGGGAAACGCAATAGAGCTAATCCTTTCTGGATCGCGGCTCGCCCCGTTGAATTGCGCTTTGCGCACTCGCCAAAGGCGAGATTCAACAGGGCGAGCGTCCCGCTTTGCGGGACTTGGCCGCGATGACGAATTGTCGCACAAGCGCCTTCGCGGGAATGACATGAATTGCTGAACGCTGATGGCTGACACCTTCCTTAACCCACGACCCCGTATTCTCTACCAGCGGCCACAAATGCCTACATGTTTTCAGGCTTGGTATTGATAGGCCCATCGCATCCGGGACAGAGGAGCAGACCAGTGGGGCCCACGTCCCGCACAAGCGCCTTTACGTAATCGTAGATGTCATCGGGCGTGCCCGTGGCAAACATGGTGGCAGGCACGTCTCCCATGATAGCCATGTGGTCCCCCAGTACCTCTTTCACCTTTCGGATGTCTGTCATCCCATCAGGGTTAAGCACGCATTTCTTGGCCGGGAATTCCAAAAGTCGGCTCAGATCACGCGTCCAATCCTGGTCCCAGTGCAAAACGGATATGATGCCCTTCTCGCTGAGGGCGTTAATGATCTCATAGAAATAGGGGAAGACGAGGGAGTCCCAGATCTTGGGGGCGAGAAGGGCACTGGCTGAGCGCCACCCTCCAACCCAGACACGGGGCACATTAGAAATTTCTGCGGCGCGGATGCCCACTTGTATCTGGTATGGAAGCATCACATCCATAGCTGCCTTCACCTTGTCAGGGATGCGGTAGAGATCCAGGAAAAATTTCGGCATGGAACGCGCGCCACACAAGCTCTCAAAGGGAATGGTGGTGGAGGCACAGGCTCCAATGACGTATCCGGCCTTGCGGAATATCTTAGGCGTCTCCCCAAAGTTCTTTCCCATCCACTCACTGTGGCGCTCATAGAGCTCCATGTCCAATATTTTGGGTCGATACCCTTCCAAAAAAGCGGACCATCCCTTATTTATGACAAAATCATAGTCCTCCACAGTCATCATTTCTGCTTCCTGTACCTGCCACAGTTCATCCTCTGGCAATTCCTTCCCCGGCATGGCAAGCTTGGAGAGCCACAAGAGGCTCAGTTTTACGGTCTGGAAAGCGCCAGGCATCATGTTGATGCCATCCAGGTCTCCAAGGCGGTCCATGGTAGCAAGAGTGACCTCTATGGGAGCATCTGGGTTAGTCACGAATTCGGCTTGTGTCATGCCCATGTAGCGGGGTGAAAAGGCCGTGGCCATATAGATAATGGGGATTCGATCCACAGGCTCCAGATTAATCGTCCGAGTGATCCGATCGAGTCGCTCCTGATACAGTTTTTCATTATCCATGATCACCCCTCCATGAACCTGTTACAAAGGGTGACAGCCTCCTGAGCGTCCGCCCCCCAATCATCAGCCCCACTGTACTCGACCACCTCCTGGTTAACGGGTCCTCCGCCAAGCATGATCTTGACCTGTGACCGGATCCCAGCTTCGTTGATCGCGTCCACCGTATCCTTCATGGATTCAAAAGCGGTTGTGATAAGGGCAGAGAGTCCCACAACCGGGGCCGCCGTCTCTTTGATGACCTCAATAAATTTTTCCGGGGGAACATCCACCCCCAGATCATAGACATCATAGTTGGCGGCTTTCAACATCCCCACGACGAGGTCCTTGCCGATATCATGTATGTCTCCTTTAACCGTGCCCACCACCACCCTTCCACGGCTTGCGTCGCCCGGTAGCTGCATCTTGGGACCGAGCATTTTGGTGGCCTGTTTAAAGAGTTCTCCGGCCATCATAAGGTCAGATATGAAATATGTGTTCTCCTCAAAACGCTTCCCCACGAGGACCATACCTGCTCTGCAATCTTCAAGTATGGTCATGGGATCAGCGCCGGCGCCTAGTTCCTGCTGGACCAGCTCTAAAAACGGTCCCTCCTCCAAATCTGCCAGCTTTTGTACAATCGGTTTGTCCATGATCCTCTCCTATTACATAACCCCCATTAAGCGAAAACGCTCAATGGGGATTTACGACTATATGCGAGAACGCCCTGCCTTAATCCTCCCCGATTCCAGCCTTCGTAGCCGCGGCTACTACGGCGGAGTAGGCCAAGGGGGCGGAGATCCTTTTGAGGTTGAACAAAAGATGCCCCGCACCTTTAAATATCCCCTGATTGCGTTTTGACGCGATGCGGGTATGTGTCTAAATCGATCCCCTGCTCAGGCTTTCTCTTGGTCAGAGCATTAAACTGGGCAGCCACAGGGCGAGGGCCGGAAAGACCATCACGAGAATTACGGCGAACGTGTCGCAGAGCACAAATGGGAAAACAGCGCTATAGATGTCTGTCATTGTGGTTCCTTTTGGGGCAACACCTTTCATGATAAACAGCAATACCCCAAAGGGGGGCGTGGTTAAGGCAATCTCCAGATCAATCAACATAATGATGGCAAACCAGAATGGATCCACACCCAGCGCCTCTACAACAGGCACGAAAAGCGGTACGGTGATCATCATAATAGAGACCTGGTCCACAAAAATGCCCAAGAAAAACACCATGAGCAGCATGGCAATAATCTTTAGCATTGTAGGCAGGGGCCATCCCACGATCAGTTCCGTCATCCCTTTTGTGGTGCCGGTAAAGGCCATAATCTGGCTGAATATCATGGATCCCGCCACGATCAGGAAGATCATCCCCGTAATTCTGGTGCTGGCTATAACCACCTTCTTGAGCATTTCCCAGCTAAAACCGCCATAGAAGATGGACTGGATAAAGGCCCCAAGTACCCCGACGGCGGCCGACTCCGTGGGCGTGGCAATACCCAAGAAGATTAATCCCAAGACCAAGAACATAAGAATGGATAAGGGAAAAACATCGCGGAAAAAGAGATAGAGTTTTACCTTTGCTGGTACTTTTTCCATCTCATAATCAGGCGTCAGTTCGGGCTTTAGAAGGCAGGCTCCTATGATATAGGTCATATAATTTGCTCCCATGATCAAGCCCGGAATAACGCCTGCGATGAGTAATTTGGCAATGGAGATCTCAGCAATGGTTCCGTAAATAACAGAGAGGGTGCTTGGGGGGATAATCATGGCTATCCCCCCGGCGGCCATGATGGGCCCAATGGTCATAAGACGACTGTATCCCCGTTTTTCCATTTCAGGGACCAAAAGGGAACCCAACATGGCCGTGTTGGCCATGGGTGAACCACTCAGTGCGGCAAATATGGTTCCGCCCAAATTGGCCAGTATACTGAGTCGGCCAGGGAGACGACCCAACAACTTTGACAGCACGTCCAGGGCGCGCAAGGCCATGCCAGAGTGAAATAAAACTTCTCCCAGCAGAATAAAGAGGGGTACCGGTGCCAAGGTAAAAAGGGTCAAAGATTGAAACATATTCATGGTCATCTGATAGGGACCCGCGTGGGTCCCCATAATGAAGACCACAACGATGCCATTGATCAGCAGGAAGGAAAACGCAACAGGCAGGCCTATGGCAAGCAGAAACAAAAACCCGGTAAAAAAGAGTATGAGGAACACCCACCATTCCATATCATTTTACCTGATTACAATTTCAGTGGGATGGGAATTTCATATTTCTATCGCAGTGACAAATCATTTGAAAAGGAATGCAAAGTCTTCTTACGTGTAATTATAAGGCCAGGTCTAATCCTCTGGAGTGGGCCATATTCCCAACTCAGTCTGCGTCACTCTTGGATACTTCCCCAGCTAGGAGGCCCTTTAAAATCCTAATGAACTGAATACAACATAATAAGATTCCCAAAGGTATGACAGCGACTAAGATGTATTTGGGCATAAGGATCATGCCCATCATAATAACGTCTCTTTGATAGAGACTGTAAATGGCCTTAGCACCATGATAAGCGAAGAAGCCACAGGTCAAGATTCCCAGAATACATACGATAACGCTGAGAATATATTGTTTCTTTCGAGACAGTCGAATGAGAACCACATCGATCTTCACATGACCATCTTCTTTAAGGACCCAGGCCGCTGCAAGAAATGTGGCGTAGA
This sequence comes from Desulfobacteraceae bacterium, assembly GCA_050122535.1. Lineage (GTDB taxonomy): Bacteria > Desulfobacterota > DSM-4660 > Desulfatiglandales > HGW-15 > JASFEQ01. The sequence continues at coordinate 12,805 of JASFIT010000004.1, forward strand.
GCAAAATCCATTCCGTTATTTCTGTGGCCCACACAGGCGGCTTGCCTATGAAATATCTCATGAGAACGTTGTAGGAAACAACAAGTGCCATGGTCACTAATAGAACCCCAGCAATAACAGCAAGGGCTCTTATCAACCCATCGAATATCAAACTTCCCTTACCAGGACCTTTTGTTTTCAACGGCTCACCTCATATTTGTCAACCGGTATCAACTCTCAAAAATATGGGGATCGAGCTTCCACCCGGGAAAGCTACACGAATGCAAAAACAATCATCTGTTGAAAAGCCATTTGAGCAGAAGCTCGTCTCCCCAATGGGAACTTAAGACATAGAAGAACTCGTCATGAGGATAGAATCCCTTCTGCTATTCCAACATGGCTTTTACTTTTGGGGCCAATTTTGGAGCCCGTTTTTGTACCAGTTCATCCCAACCCGCCTTGTAGGCCAATGCCACATATTTCTTGGCCTCGTCCGGGGGCAAAGTGGCAATTTGTACGCCAGCCTTGGTCAACAATTCCTTCTCTTTCGCCATAACCCCCATATACTGCGCCCACATGCTTTTTTCATGCTCCTTCAATGAGGTCTCCAGCCCCTCACGCACATCAGGTGGCAGGCTCTTCCATTTCTTCAGGTTTATGGTAACGCATCCATCCAGTACGTAAAAACCAGGGTCGATGCGGTATTTGATCACCTCATGCCAACCCAGATCCATAAGGCCCTTGCCAGGCCACCCAAGGCCTTCTACGGTACCTCGCTGCAGGGCCGTATAGACTTCAGCGGGCGCGATAGTGGTGGGTGAACCGCCCATGGCTTCAACAAAGGCCCGATATATGGCCGTTACACGAATGGTCTTACCCTTGAAATCAGCCACTTTCCTGATCGGTTTGGTCGTATAGAGATGGAAGTTCACGTTTTGGGGTAATTGGTTGCCGATATAATAGGCATTTAGTTTTTTGGCATGAAGATCATTATAGAACTTGTAGACACCCTTTTGGCGTAACTCCCATTGTGGAATTGCAAAGAGTTTCAGACAATCAACTTCGGGCATTTCCCCTGAGTAATAGTTGATCGCGCCGATCATGATATCCACAACGCCGTTGCGGACCGCCTCCCCTTGCTGGAACGTGGGAATAGCCTCAGGCCCTCCTATCACATTAAACTTGACCTTGCCCTTCAGCCTGTACTCTGCCCACCTCATCCATTGTTCACCGGGCCGATTCCAATGGACGGGTTTTGGCCAGGATTGAACAACCTTTAGTACTATGGCTTTAGCTTGCACCTCTGCGGGTGGTAGCACAAAACTCATGAATCCGAAAGTTAGCAGAGAACACAACATTAAACCTAGAACTCCCTTGAGATAACGTTTCTCTTTCATAACGCCTATTCCCCCTTTCTTTTTGGTTAACGGTCCACTGATTCAGACCAGATTAGAAGCTTCTGGCTCCCTTTTGACTCAACCTGTTTTCTCACCTCCTTTTTTGTGAATTGAAGCTCCCTGCAGTCCCACTTTTCAAGCGGAACGGCGAATGCACTCGCTGCGCGTTTTCATGAGCGCCCAGAGAATTGCTCAATTAATGATAAGTTTGACAAATGATCCAATGGCAGCTATGTCACCAAAGGATCAGCCTCACAAACACGCCTCTGTGCTTTTCATCTCGGTTAGAGATCTGATATTCTCAAAGCGTTTGTCGACGAGCAGTTGGAATGCCTCAACATCTGATTTATCAAGATGATTGAATTTCCCCATGAGTTTGAAATATTCGGTGACAGACTTGGGCTTTTTTACTGTATGGGTGAATCGGTAGGCGCCCCTATCGCACTCCCATAAAGGAAATAAATTTGTTTCTACGGCGAGCCGGCATATGTCAACCCCTGAGTCGGACTTTGATCTCCACCCGGTCGTGCAAGGTGTATAGAGGTGAATGTAGGACATCCCATCCTTTACGGCCATCGCCTTGGTCAGTTTTTTCGCATAATCCTCAGGGAACCCCACGGTCGCCGTGGCCACATAGGGTATATCATGGGCTGCCATAATCAGGGGCATGTTTTTGGGAGGTGTGGGTTTGCCCCTTCGCTTTTCTCCAACTGGTGTGGTCGTGGTCCATCCCAAAAAGGGTGTGGTACCGCTCCTCTGTACCCCCGTATTCATGTACCCCTCGTTGTCATAACATATGACAATAATATTTTCACCCCTCTCAGCCGCGCCCGAGAGTGGCTGAAAGCCCACATCAGCAAGACATCCATCACCCGCAAAACAAACCACCTTCACATCTTTGCCCTTTTTCTTGTAATATCTCTTGAGGCCGGTGGCGGTTGATGGGAGGTTCGTCATGTTTGTCATGTGGGTGGGAACCCCACAGTATGTCTCGGTCCCCATGCCACAGATCAGGAGCACGGCACAGCCAGGGGCACCAAATAAGATGGTATCGTCACCCAGTACCTTTAAACTGAATCTAAGACTGAGTTCAGCGGGACACCCCCAGCATAAGGGTGTGCCCATCCCGAACTGGTCCTTTTTCAGATGTTGGACCACGTTTCGGCTCTTGAGGAAAGAGATAAGGCCCTCAGGGCAGGCATCAACACACTGAGGATCCCCATCACAGAAGTCACATTTGGTGGCCTCTCTCCTGTCGGCGTTGTAGTCAATTCCCCCATAGGGACAGACCAAAGAACATAATCCGCAAGCTAGGCATTTGGCTTCGTTAATCCTAACGACGCCATTGTCCGGATCTTTTGTAATTGCTCCTGTGGGGCAGTTCTCCTCACAAGCTGGCTCTCCGCACTGATTGCAGGTTATGGCAGAGTGGAATCCTATGCCGGGCAGATGAACCGCTTTTATCCCTGTTCCGCCCTTATTTTTGTCCTGACATTTTTCCTGGCACAAGAAACAATCCGCAGGACAAACCGCATCTTCAATCTTTAGGGTATCGTAGAATGATTTCATATCTGGCCGCCTTTATAAGTCATTATCTTAAAATCCACGTTAGGTCTTTGCATCACATTCTGGTTAAGAGACAAGCTGATACTGGGTTCTGGTTACAGGATGCAATCTATTGCACTGTATCATATATTCCCATCGCGTGGAGGGATGGCCTGTTCCTGAAAGACGATATCTCAAAAAAAATTCCACTGAGCATCGCCGTGGTCTGATCTTTGGGGGTTTACGCCCGGTAACCCCTGGCAGAATGTCCCGTCCCGACCTGCACAGAGTCTTTTAAACCCTCAAAGATCAGACCACTTCCACCGGACGCTTTAGATATCGTTTTGAAGGAATGGGCCATCACTCCATGGAAGTCGAGATAGAATCCTATAGTGTTAGAATTTGTGGTACAGCGCACTAGCATCAAGCATCTAGCATCCAGCATCGCTTCGCTTCACACAATCAGGTATTACCTCCGTCAACGGGTTGGTTTCAGTGGAAGCTTCGCTGGATATCCCTTACTGTTCCAAGGACAACGTACCCCTCTTTTCCGCCTCGTGCATAAGCCAGAGGCTCACCTCTTTGGGGTTTTCCAATAGTTGGTTCTTATATGAAGCAGTGTCGATCCTGTTCCTCATCAGATACTGCAGGACGCCGCCATCAACGTCCACGTTGAAGAAGTTGGCACCCACAAGCCGGTCATTCCGGCAGAGGATCTTTGCATATTCTCTTTTATCATCTTCCCTTTGAGTAAGGACCTCGTCTCCTGGGCAAGGGATGAAATCTCCTATGGATACGGCCAGATGGCCGAAGAAATTGTAGACATTCATAGATAGCCAGCCATCGTAAAAGGCCCTTTCTCCAATCATATTGCTTCCCGCGATCTTTCCCTGCTCGACGGCACTGGGCAAAATGGGACTCAACCCATTATCCCCGGTGAAGAAACTGGGGGCTTCAGCCACATCGCCAGCCGCAAAGATTCCCTCCACGTTTGTACCCATCCTTTTATCTACCCATATGCCTCTATTGGCCTCAATCCCTGAACCGCTAATCATGGAAATGCGCGACGCCACGCCCACGCAGCAAACCATCAAGTCGGCACGGAAATCGTCACCATGGGTACAGAAAATTTCTGGCCCATTTTGTGGTTTCTTGATTTCCTTGACTTCTGTGCCCGTAAATATATCAACGCCATGCTCCGCATATATTTGAGAAATATAAGCGCCAACAGGCTCATCGAATGACAGGGGCAGGACCCCTTTTTCCTTCTCCAACACCGTTACTCTGTATCCCCTCTCAGAAAGGGATGCGGCAACTTCCATGCCCACCAGCCCGGCCCCCAGTATGGCCACTTCAGAGCTTTCGCCCAATCGTTCTGCCATTTCATGATAGTCATCTAGGGTGTGGAAGCCCATGAAGTTTGTCTCATTTAGGCCTTTGATTCGTGGCTTTACAGGTTCGGACCCGGTGGCGATAAGCAGTGTGTCATAAGTCTCGCCCTTTCCATTGTCAAAAATGACCCTTTTGTCTTTAGGAACGATGCGATCAACGCGTCTACCCGTAACGAGGGTGGCCTTCATTGTGTCGAAGAAATCGTTATCAGTGAGATAAATCTCCGATTCCTTTTTTCTTCCTGAAAGAAGATAGGGTAGGGACATGGGCGAGTAAGGCCGGTGATTCTCCATGGTGACCAATTTTACCTCGTCCTCAGAGCCTAGTTTCCTTATTTGTTTAAGGGCACTTAGGGCCGCTGAACCACAGCCAATCATGAGATGTTTTTGCTTTGTCAAAATCGAGATCTCCCTATTGCAAAGTGTCTAGAATACGTGATTATCGAAACTTCCCCTCCCACCTTAATCCTCCCCCATCCGAGGCTGTGCCGCAATTCGTCATCCCGGCCAAGTCACGCGGAGCGGGATGCGAGCCGGGATCCAAAATGATCTGATTTTCAGCGGTCTTCCTGTATTTCGGGTCTTGCCCAACCCCGCATCAAGTGCGGGGCAGTCCCGTATCGAGTACGGGGCAGGCTTGCGGGGCTCGCCCGGAATGACAGTTCTCTCCAATTATGACACAGTCTCTCGAGGGGGAGGGAATCTTCTCCTAACCTTGTCTCAAGCTCCCATTTGTTTTTGGGATGCTTCACTCCAAGGACAACCATGTCACCGGTTTAACCGTTTGCCCATCGAGTGCAGAATACGTGGTATCTATGACCCTCTCCACATGCGGGGGCGTTATGTCTGTCCCTCCCAGCCCAGCGATAAAATCGAGTAACAAGGGAGTTGGTGACTCCAATTCATGTAAAAGGGATTTGAGTTCGAGAAAACCGTGACCGCAAAAACTGGCATACAACACATTACGATCAATAACACCAATGGCCTGTTTGCCATTGAGTGCTGCAATCAACCTCTCTGAGGGAAAAGGTCTAAACATCCTGATCTTAATAAGCCCCACTTTTAATCCCTCGTCGCGTTTTCTATCAATCACGCCCCTCGCGGTCCCAGTGCAGGATCCCATAGTCACGATGACCACGTCCGCATCTTCAGATCTATATTCTTCAATCTGTCCCCCATATCCATACCCGAAGATGTCCTCAAACGCTTGGTCTATTTGCTCACATTTCTCTTTGGCCCTCTGAAGGGCTTGACAGTGCTTGTAGCGATACTCGGTGTAGAGTTCTCCTGGAAAGGTATAACTGGAAAAAGACATGGGGTTCTCGAGGCAGAGCCTAAGGCGCTCACTGTTTTCTACGGGGGCCAAGAATTGGTCCACTTCTTCCTGCGTCGGGATTTCCACCCTCTGGGATTGGTAAGAGAGGTAAAATCCTTCGTAACAGATATTTACTGGCAGCAGAATTTCCGGATCCTCTGCCAGCCGGTATGCCATTATGGTGGAGTCTAGGATTTCCTGGCAGGATTCCGCATAAAACTGAATCCAACCTGCATCCTTCACAAGGACGGCGTCCTGTTGTCCAGCAATGACGCCGTGGGGGGCAGGCATTTCTCTCATGGCAATCACCATGACGATGGGAAGCCTGTTCCCCGCCGTGAAGAGGTAGGCGTCATACATAAAGGATAACCCTTGGGAGGAGGTGGATGTGAATGTTCTCCCCCCTGCCACAGAAGCACCAATGAGGATACTGAGTGCTGAATTTTCTCCTTCAGGCTCTATAATTTCAGCATCCAATAGTCCATCCGCTACAAAACGGCTAAGTGCCTCCCCTAACGATGTCTGCGGGGTAATGGGAAAGCAGGAAATGACGTCGGGTTTTGAGAGCAAAACACCGAAAGCTGTCGCCATATTTCCCTCCATGACCCTCACCTGGCGCGCTTCACTGGTTTTCATTGTTAGTCCTCTTCCCTTACCATCATAATTGCTCTTGCCGGACAAAACCGGGCACACACACCGCAACCCTTGCAGTAATCCAAATCTGCAGAGAAATGCCCCTCTTCAACCTTGCGGCAGCCGGAGGGACAATAGATATAGCACCACCCGCATTCTCTGCATTTGCCCACCTTGGTGACGGGTCTTTGAAATCTCCACTCTCCTGTTTTGACGTCAATCCTTCGTTTACAGGTGGCCCAAGGGCCTTCGTATTCACTTCTGAATTGCATGGTTATACTCTCTCAAAGGAAAATAGTTTGACGCTTTCGTATCCGCGTTTCGCCGCCCGAGCATTTCTCTTCAGGGTTTCTCCATTAAAGGACATTTCAAGGCATGAAATGACGGATTCGAGGGTCATCCAGCCCGTTGCCTTTGCAAGGGAGCCCAACATGCAGGTATTGCTGATAGGTCTATTTATCTCCTCTAATGCTATGCCTGTGGCATCGAGCATTCCAAGGGACCTCACCTGACTATGGCTCGAATAGTGCTCTTCCAATTGTTTAGATGTGTTTACGATCAGGATCCCATCCCCTTTTAACCCTTGGATCGGCGCAGGGGATTTTGCGAAAGAGGGGTCTAATATCACCACACAGTCCGGCTCATATATCAGGTGGGTATCCATTATGGGCTTCTCGTCCATGCGGATGGATGCAGAGACAGGAGCCCCCCTTCTTTCAAAACCAAACATGGGAATGGAAGAGGCGTATTTCCCCTCAATCACAAAGGCATAAGCCAACATACTAGCGCCGATTACAACGCCTTGACCTCCTCGACCATGGAATCTTATCTCTTTCAAGGCCGCGCTCCTAAACCATGTTATGAATTTATATCCCTCAACCTAAGAAGCACCGCGAAAATCAACAGGTTTTGCTGGAAATAGGCCCCCATAGTAACCGCTTCTCATCATACAGTAGCGCAATAGGGGGTCGGCAATGCATTGTAGAATAACCGCAATAAGCAGCATGCCCACTGGCGTCGCGGCCACCCCAATGGATAGACTGTATATGACCAGAAACAGGGGAATGATCATCCCCCCGACGGCCACCCAGGGCCAGAATATGCCTTTAAGATTTCCCCGCCACATCATGCCCAAGGCCAACCGATTCTTTCCTTCTTCAAAGAGCAGACTGATGAGGTAGATGGAAAACAGGAAAACGTTAATGAGGAGCACAATATCCAGCCATTTTTTCACATTTAGCCCATAAGCAATGGTCCCCACATCTAATAAGAGGTAAATGCCCAGCATCACAGCAAAGGCAAGAAAAAAACTGCGGGCGAACATCTGTATGGGCAGGAAACTACAATGCCAGACAGAGATGGGCTTCACATCCGCAAGTTCATAAGCCCCATAGGCCACCGTGGCTGCCGCCAAAATGTTGGCTACTATCATCAGCCAAGGAGCCGGAATCGAAAAATATGAGAGCAGCAGATGGAAAAATCCGAACAGTTGAAAAAGCGAAATGATGATAAGCCCTCGAGATATCCAGGCACTCCCTGGCTTTTTGATGGCCCTGTAGAGCCGGAAGGGATGACCCAGAAATAGAAAATGGCAGCCCACCCCCAATATACTGACGATGAGCCATCCCGCCGTCTCACCCCACCGGCAACGGAAAATGGAGGAGACCAAAAACAGAGAGGCCCCAAACTCCACGAAAAAGAGCCCTAACCAGAGCAGTCTCCCTTTCCCCTCAATCCAGGCCTTCTGAACCGTGGGAAAGATCATAAACTCATAGGGCTTCACCTTGGTATCAAGCATCGCTCACAACCCCCTTTCATTTGGTCACGTAATATACACAGGGATCTGTCTCTGATTCGGGCTTAAGCTGGTACCCTTTACCCGTCTTAAGCGCCGCACAGACTTCACTGAGAGGATCATCCAGATCTCCGAATATCCTGGCCGAGGCTGGACACATATTGACACAGGCCGGGCTTGCCTCTCGATCTGCGCCAGGCTTTAAACCCCTCGTCATCCCCTCATCAAGCCTCTCCATGCAGAAGTTACACTTGGAAGGGGTGCCCTCCTGTAACGGATACAACTTTCCCCTCATCTCCTCATAGGGGGTGAGACCCTGCCCAGGAAAGTATTCATTGGGCGCTTCGTTGACCACCCGCACCTGATAGGGACAAGCCATCACACAGGATCTGCACCCAATACATATATCCGCATCGATCCATACAACACCGTCTTCGCGCTGTTGGGTGGCCCCTGTTGGACATACATCCACGCATTGTGGCTCGCGGCAATGGTTGCACAAGGTGGGATAGATCTGCTTGTTCAGTTCTTCTGCCTCAAAGACCATCACCCGATTCCAGGCCACATCAGGAGGAAGAAAATGTTCCGTCTTGCATGCAATCACGCAAGCATAACACCCCACACATCTTGTCAGGTTGATCACCATTCCCCATCTCATTTTTTACTCCTCTCTTCGTAAAACATGACATTTTTTCCGAGACTAATGCATTCTCGTCTGAGCACCAACGATTTCCTTGTCTGTTTTGTAGACTTTCACCCGCACTGCGGTCTCAATGGAGGCCGTGATAGGACATATGTGCTGCTGGTCAAGGATCAATAAATTGTTAAACATGACCCCTTTGCCTTTGGCGATCGGTCTGCCCCTGGCCCAACCACCGCCTCCTCCAACAGAGCCGAGAACTTGAGGATGGATGGCTTTCATCAGCTTTACCCGACCGGTCATGGCCAGGCCCTTTATGTTCTCCACACAAATAAGGTCGCCGTCCTTAATCCCTTTTTTCTTTGCCGTCTCATGGTTCATCACAATATTAAACGTAAACGGGCTGGTTTCACTCATCTCACAGAGGATGGGGTTGTTATAGGTGGCACTGCCGGCATGGAGAATGTCACGATAGGAAAAGGCGATGAAATCGTACTCAGAATCCTCCTCAACCTCTGTATAAACGACAGACGGAAAATAACTGATGAGAGGGAAGTATTGTTCCCAATCCGCTTTGGCCCCCAATTTTTCGGCCATGGGAATCAATGTGGCTCTGTCTGATTGCAAGAATTCAAAATAGATAGGGCCTCTGCCAGGGACAAAGGTCCTCCAGTAGGCCTCCTTCGGGTGTTTTTTCCATTTCATGTACCCATGCTCACGAAACCACCCCAGATCATGTTCCGGTCCGAATAGGCACTTCAATGTCCGGTCCGTAAATTCCTTATTGGAGATCTTTTCATCAGGCCCCACGATAAGCGCCTTTGTCGTATCTCCCTGGAAAGCCGCGTCCCAGCGTGCTATTTTGCTGGAAAAATAGGTGTCAAGATAGGTGTTGTATTTGGCTCGAATCTCGGGATCTATCCTGTCTGCCAGTTCGAACATGATGTCAATCACATCCCTTTCTTCATGCCTGTTTTCCACAACAGGTTGCCGAAGATGAAAGGCCCAGTCATCCATGCCCGTGGGATAATTAAAGAAGTAGCCGATGGATAGGCCAATGTTTAACTGCTCTAGGGGATGTTTTTCCGGAAGAACGATGTCCATAAATCCTTCCGACGTTTCATTGTGCTCGGTGAAGATACCCCAGGCAAAAGGCACTTTTGAGAGAAATCTCGACAATGTCTCTGTATTGGCTGTGGTTTTGGCCAGATTCCCTCCAAATAGGGCGAGAATCTCGCACTCATACGGGCGGCCCACCTTTTCCCATAGCTCCTCGAAGTCATCGGCATAGGGATATCCGGGTACGTGGTTATGTACAAAAAGATCCTGCAAGGTCAATCGCTCAGGCCATTGGGGTTTGTGGGGCGGCCAGGGATCGGCCGTCCACCACATACCAGGGACGAGCATGCCATCAACCCCTGCGGATGGCTCGTATTTTGGCCTGTCTGTTCCCGGAAAGCCCAAACTTCGGGCGGGCCAGCTCACTGTACCCCCAACCGCCTCCACATTTCCCACCAACTGGTTTAGTAGGGTCATGGATAGATATTGGTGGAAGGCATTGCTATGACCCTGACCTCCCCTAAACATGACCGCAGAGACAGGTCGATAGGGCAATTTGACACCCTCAATATCAATGGTGCTCCCTATCTTTGCCTCCTCAACAAACGCCCGGGCAATCCGTTGGGTGGTCTCGGATGGCACCGTACTTATCTTCTCAGCCCATTCTGGGTCATACTGTCTAAGATGTTCTTTTATGACGTGAAAGGCAGGTCTGCACGCAATACCGTTTACCTTGAAATCCCCCAACAATGCGGGATGCGTCAGGGTGGAATCATTCCAGGCCTTTGCCTTGCTGTCAGATTCATCCCACAACAAGGGCTCGTTTGTCTCCTTGTCCCTCACAAATAATCGGTCAGGACCAACCAGGTAAGGACCATTGGTATATTTTTTCAAAAACGCTTCGTCGTAAATGCCTATTTCGTTGACAATAATGTTGCACATGGAAAGGATGACGGCCAGATCCGTACCGGGCAGGATAGGGATCCATTCTGTTGCCTTGCCTCCTGCAAAATTACAGATGGGATCAAATACGATATTTTTCATGCCCCTCACCCTGGCCTTGGCTGCCAGTCTCATGTTGTGCCCGGCACCATGGCCCGATGCTGTTCCTTTGTTGGAGCCGAACTGGATGGCCAAATTACAATAATTGTAATCCGGGAGAACCGACCAGGAACAGTGCACCAGACCGGCGCCAAAATGGGCACCATTACCGCAGTGAAGCCCCACGCCTCCGGGGGCAAAGTTGAATGAGCCCATAGATAAAAAGAGGCCGGGAAATATGACGCCGAGAGACGTGGAGCTACCTGGAGAGGGCGTACCACCAAAAAGAACAGCGCGAGGGTCTTTCTCCAGGACGGCCTTATGCTTTTCCGCAATGATGCTGAGGGCCTCGTCCCAGGATATCCTTTCCCATCTGGGGTCTTCACTGATACCTTTCTTGGGATTGGTCCTTCTTAGGGGGTATTTAATCCTGTTGGGGTCATAAAGGCTCATGAGCTGCGCAGCCCCCTTACCGCAGAGACCCCCCGAGGAACCCATGGGGCTGTCCTGCACCCCTTCCACCTGGACGGCCACGCCCTCCTTTACATGAACTGCCATAGCACAGTTGCCATAACAACCGGCGCAATTGGTATATGCCCAGTAATCATCTTTATTGGTTTTCTGAGTCTGTTCTGAAACCACTTTAGCCATTATCGCACTCCTTTTAATCTACAAAGATTACCCTAAAAGACAATGCTCCTCGGCTTATTTTTACTTATTTTCCTTCTCTTTAATGGCCATGACAATCTTCTCAGGGGTAATGGGCAGACTCGTAATTCTGACCCCGATGGCATCCTGTATGGCACCGGCGATGGCAGCAATGGTGGGGGTTCCGGCCCCTTCCCCTGCCTCCTTGGCACCATAGGGTCCCTCCGTATCTGGCATTCCCATAGAATATAGGTTTTGAGCCTTGGGAATGTCCATGAAGGTGGGCATCTTGTAATCCCGAAAAGAGGTGTTCAGCGTCTCACCTTTGTCATCCCGGATCACGCCTTCAAACAGGGCCTGGCCCAGATGCATCACGGCAGAGCCGATAATCTGCCCTCTGACCAGCATGGGGTTCAGCTCAATGCCCCCATCATGGGCCGTCCAAAGATTCAGAATGTCAACTTTGCCTGTCTCAGGATCCACCTCAACTTCGGCCACCTGACCATAGAAACTATAGGTGGGGGCAAAATTGCCCGTTCCGGTGTCAAAATCTAAGGTGTCACAGGGGGCGTTGTAGTAACCCCGGCCCATAATGGTCATCCCTTTTCTGTTCTGGCAGTAGCGGACCAGACGATCCAGCTCGATCCCATGGTCCGGGCTTCCTTTCACATAGACCCTCTTTTTCCTGAATACCAGATCATCCTCTTTGGCCTCCAGGTTCTCGGCGGCTACCTGAGCCAGCTGTTTTCGGGCGTCCAGGGCCGCTATCTTTACCGCATTGCCCGCATAAAAGGTCACCCTCGAAGACCAAGAACCGCCATCAATGGGAGTGAGATCACTGTCCACCAGAGCAAAGCTCACATCATCCGGTTCGATGCCCAGGACCTCTGCCACGATCATGGGCAGGACCGTATCACATCCCTGCCCCACATCCGTTGCCCCGGTCTGAAGGGCCACTGACCCGTCTTCCTGCACTTTGAGCATGGCTGAACAGGCGGACATCCCCATGATGTTGGAACCGGTCACGAAGCCAGCAGCGCCGAGACCTATGCCCCGATATTTGGGTAACTTGCCCTTCTTGTTCTCCCAATCAGAGACCTCCTTCGCCTTGTCAAGGGCCTCTTTAAAGCCACAGGTGGTTATCTTGAATCCATTGGGCGCCTCATACCCAGGGGTAATGGCATTTCTTTTACGGATCTCAAAATAATCCAGGCCCAATTCATCGGCGATATCATCCAGTAACCCTTCAAAGGCGAAACGGCCTTGGGGTCCGCAGTGGCCCCTGAGGGCTCCGCAAAAAGACTTGTTGGTGTATATTCGATAGCACCTGTACCTTACATTTGGTATCTTGTAGGTCATCATCATGAACCCACCCAGGAGGAAAACGCTTAACTGCCCAATACTACTGTGCGCGCCCCCATCGCCAATGACATAGCAGTCCATAGCCTGGATAATCCCTTCCTTATCCACGCCAAGCTTGAGGTCTATCTTGAATGCATGCCGCATATGCCCCATCATCAAGACCTCCTCCATGGTATGGACAATCCTGACTGGTCTGCCAGTCTTTTTGGATAGCATCACTGCCGCGAAGTCCATGGGCAAGGCCTCCTGCTTGCCCCCGGAATTGCCCGCCCCCACAAAGGTTTGTTTGATTCTTATCTTATGCGGCGGGAGCCCCAGACCCATGGCCAGTTGTCGCCAGGCCACATAGGGGCTCTGCTTGCACGCCTCCAGGGTGATCTTGTCATTGGCATCCCAAAGACCAATACATGTGTGTGTCTCCAGCATGCCGTGCTTAAAATGCTGTGTTTGATAGGTATCCTCTTTGACGAGATAGGATTCCTTGAAACCCTTTTCTATATCCCCAAATTCCCACTCCGATTTGGAACTGAGATTGCCAGGTTTGTCATCATATAGAAGAGGCGCCCCCTCCTTCATGGCCTCCTCAGGATCAAACACCCCCGGTAGCTCTTCGTATTCCACTTCTATGAGATCGAGTGCTTCCCAGGCTGTGTCTTCATCATCAGCGGCTACTGCGGCCACTTCCTCACCAATATATCTTACACGGTCAATAGCCAGAGGGAGGTAGTCCCGGGTGTGCATAAAATTGCCATACAAAATTCCTGGGAAATCCTTTCCTGTAATAACCGCTCGTACCCCTTTCAGTTTCTCCGCCTTGCTGGTATCTATATTGAGTATCCTGGCATGCGCATGGGGACTGCGCAGCATCTTTCCGTGCAGCATGCCAGGCACACTAATATCTCCTGCAAAACGACATTCACCCGTCACCTTTATTCTGGCGTCCTTTTTAGGATATGGCTTCCCTATAACATCAAGGACCTCATTTTCATTCATGTCCTGTCTCCTTTCAAATCCCTATCTCGCTCCCATCAACTCAGCAGCTGCCTTGACGGCCTCAATGATCTGCATATAGCCTGTGCAGCGACACAGGTGTCCTGCAAGGACCTTCTTGATCTCCTCATCAGAAGGCTCTGGGTTGTGCTCTAAAAAAACCTTGCTCGCCATGATCAAACCAGGGGTACAAAACCCGCATTGCACAGCACCGTGGGTCACAAAGCTCTCCTGTATGGGATGAAGATCACCCCCTTCTGAAAGTCCTTCTATGGTGAGAATCTCTTTATCCTGGGCCTCCATGGCCAGCGTCAAACAGGCATTCACTGCTTCTCCGTCAATGATAACCGTGCAGGCACCGCAATGGCCTTCAGCACAGCTCACCTTAGTCCCGGTCATATTTAATCCATCCCTAAGAACCTCAAGCAATGTCCTCCAGGGCTCGGTCTCTATTTCGTAGACCTGTCCGTTGACATGTAATTCAATTTGCTGTTTCACAGAAACCCCCTTCAGAAATTATGATTTGATTTTATCCATTGCCCCCTGGATCGCTCGACGGGTCAGAACACGAATCATGTCTCGTCTATACGCCTCCGTACTCCGCCAGGAAGTCCTTGGTGAAGCCTCCCTTGATGCAGCCTCCGCCGCCGACTCAATGGTCTCTTTGTCAAGTTTCTTACCGGTCAAGACCTGTTCGGCCTCCTTGCAACGAATGGGCGTGGGCGCAGCAGTCGCAAGGGCCAATTTCGCCTCTTCGCAGGTATTGTCTCTGGGCCTGAGGGTAATCAGTGCCGCCACCCCAATCATGGCAATCTCCATGGCATTTCTTCTACCAAGCTTTATATACTCCCCGGCACTGTTGGGTCTTATGGGTGGCATCTCCAGTCTGACCAATAGCTCATGGGTGTCTAGCACCGTTTTTTTGGGGCCGAGGAAAAAATCCTCAAGGGGGACAACCCTTTCCCCATTTTCAGAAGCAATCACGGCCCGAGCCCTCAATACGAGAAGTGATGGGGGCATGTCTGCGGAGGGCGCTGCCGTACAACAATTGCCTCCCACGGTTGCCCGGTTTCTTATCTCAGTGCACGCCAACACAGATGCAGCCTGGGCTAATATGGGGTAATTTTCTCTGATGATGGGGGAACTCTCTATGGTGCCTATCTTACACAGGGCGCCGAGTTTTAAACCGCCCTTATGATCAAATTGAATCTCCTGCAAATCTGGTATTCGACCCAACCCCAGCACAACCTCAGGTCTTATCTCGCCCCATCGCATCTGCGGGACAAGATCTGTTCCCCCGGCAATGACTTTGGTCTTTGGGCCATATTGAGCCAACAGGGCAAAAGCTTCCTCCGTTGTCTCAGGACTCAGATATTCGAATCGTGGTAGATTGCGAAACACCTTCTCCTCCTTTTTCAAGCCCTAGGCATCAGGGCCCTTGGCTTTGAGAATTAAAAAGACTTTGCCCCTCAATTCTAAGGCATTCTCGTCTGTCCATATGGCAAATGATGGTCTGTCTTATAAAGCTTCACCCGCACAGCAGTCTCCATTGACAAGCAGACGGGGCACTTATGCTGCTGGTCATTGATCAAAAGGTTATTGAACATGACCCCTTTCCCTTTGGCGATGGGCCGACCCTTGGCCCAACCCCCACCACCACAGACCGAAGCAATGACTTGGGGGTGGATCCCATTCATGAGCTTCGCTATACCCGTCATGGACATACCCTTTACATTCTCTACACATACGATATCACCATCCTTGATCCCTTTCCTTTTGGCCGTCTTCGCATTCAAGACAATGTTGTAAGTGAACGGATTGTTCTTGCTCATCTCGTCAATCATCGGGTTGTTATAACTCCCACTGCCGGCGTGCAGGATATCCCGATAGGAGAAGGCGACAAGGTCGTACTCTGAGCCTTCCTCAACTTCCGTATAGATGACCGACGGGAAGTAAGAGACCAAAGGCGTATAGTGGTCCCAGTCCATATAAATATCCAGTTTGTCACCAATGGGAACCCCTTTTTCTTTGGTGTTCAAGAGAAACTCGAAGTACACGGGACTTCTGCCGGAAACAAAGGTCCTCCAGTAGGTCTCCTCCGGCCGTTTCTTCCAGGTGATGTAGCCATTTTCTCTGAACCACTCTAGACCGTGATCCTGGCCGAACATGTATTTTAAGGCCCTGTCCGTGAACTCCTCATTGGATATCTTCTCCTCTGGCCTCACTATGAGATACCCCGAATCCGTGTCTCCCTCTATTTCTTCGGCAGCCCCCCATTTCGAAAGTTTGCCGGAGAAGTAGGTATCCAGGTACTTATTGTAATCGGCCCGTTTTTGTGGCCCGATTCTGTCAGCCAGATCAAACAGGATTTCGATCAGGTCCCTTTCCTCATATCGGTTTTTGACGGCCGGTTGGCGCAGGTGAAAGGACCAGTCGTCCAAGCCCGTAGGGTAATTAAAAAAATACCCTATGGACAAGCTTATATCCAACTGCTCAAGAGCCTGTTTTTCTGGAAGTACGATGTCCAGAAATCCCTCTGTGGTTTCATTATGCTCGGTGAAAACGCCCCAGTTAAACGGAACTTTGGACAAAAATTTTCCGGTCGATTCCGGATCGGCAGTGGTTTTGGCCAGATTACCCCCCATAAAGGCGACAATCTCACATTCATAGGGGCGACCCACCCTATCCCAATGGGCCTCGAAGTCATCAGAGTAAGGATGTCCTGAGGCATGGGAGTGTACAAAAAAGTCCTGAAGGGTCAGTCTCTCTGGCCAGTGTGGATCTTCAGGAGGCCACGGGTCGTGGGTGAACCACATACCGGGGGTAATCATCCCATCGACGCCGGCACAGGGTTCATATTTCGGATATCCTGTTCCCGGGTGACCCAAGCTCCTGGCCGGCCAGCTCACGGTTCCTCCAACCGCCTCCACGTTTCCGACCAGCTGATTCAATAAACCCACAGAGACGTACTGATGAAAGGAATTGCTATGGCCCTGCCCACCCCTGAACATACATGAGGAGACGGGTCGATAAGGGAGTTTGACGCCTTCAATCTCAATGGTGGAGCCTATTTTTGCCTCCTCCACAAATTCCCTGGCAATCCGATCAACGGTCGTCGCCGGAACAGTACTCACCTTCTCAGCCCACTCCGGCTCATACTGCTTCAAATGTTCCTTTATGAGCTGAAAGGAAGGTTGACATGCCGCAGCACCGACCTGGAAGTCCCCCAACAATGCGGGGTGAGTCAAAGTGGGATCATCCCAGGTTTTGGCCCTGTCATCCGATTCATCCCACAGCATGGGCTGGTTTCTCTCTTTGTCCCTCACAAACCTCTTGTCCGGGCCCACCAGATAAGGCCCGTTGGTATAGTTTCGCAAAAACTCTTTGTCATAGGTTCCCATTTCGTTGACAATGATATTGCACATGGTCAAGACCACGGCCAGGTCAGTGCCCGGCAATATGGGAATCCATTCTGTCGCTTTGCCTCCCGCGAAGTTGCATATGGGATCAAATACAATATTCCTCATCCCCCTCGCCCTTGCTTTGGCTGCCAGCCTCATATTATGTCCTGAGCTATGTCCGGACCCTGTTCCCTTGTTGGAGCCGAATTGAATGGCCAAGTTGCAATAGTTGTAGTCAGGAAGAACCGACCAGGAACAGTGGATTAGACCGGCGCCAAAATGGGATCCATTCCCACAGTGAAATCCCACACCTCCAGGGGCATAGCTTCGTGAGCCTAAGGTCAACATCAAGCCAGGCCAAATGACCGCAAGCTTAATCGGGGTCCCTGGGGATGGAGTACCTGCAATAAGAATAGCCCGGGGGTCCTTTTCCAAAACGCCTTTATGTTTTTCAGCGATTGTATTTAGGGCCTCATCCCATGATATTCTCTCCCATTTCGGGTCTTCTCGGATGCCTTTCTTTGGATTGGTCCGCTTTAAGGGATGTCTTATCCTGTTTGGGTCATAAAGGCTCATCAGGGACGCTGCACCCTTTCCACAGAGACCTCCCGCAGGGCCCATAGCGCTGTCTGCTATACCTTCTACCTGGACGGCTACGCCGTCTATCACGCGGACAGCCATGCCGCAGTTACCATAGCAGCCGGGGCAATTGGTATATGCCCAATAATCGTTTTCACCGATTTTCCTGGTTTTCCTTGCCATAAACGTTCTCCTTCAATATTCAATACCTATTCACACGTGCTGTTGTTCAAAAAAGTCAAAACCCACCAGCTTTTCTGGTGAAGTGATTATTCACTATTCCGCTTGGTGAAGGAACTCGGTTGAGGCTGTGTGAGGCCATGCCCTCACTTCACATCTCTGCCGCGTATAATCAAAGCCGGATCCTTTGAGGCTGTGTCACAATTCGATGAATCTGTCATTCCGGGCGAGCCCAAGGATTCTGGGTGAGACCCGGAATCCAGGAAAATCGTGTCATATCGAATCATTCTGGATCCCGGCTCGCATCCC